>NZ_JBVIQN010000014.1:0-211569 GCF_055577005.1 Streptomyces sp. NPDC033221
GCGTGTGATGTGACGGACGCGGCGGCGGTGACCGACCTGATTGCCCGTCATGCGCCTACGGCTGTGGTGCATACGGCCGGTGTGCTGGACGACGGTGTGGTGGGCTCGCTGACGCCGGAGCGGTTGGCGGCGGTATTGCGTCCGAAGGTGGATGCGGCCTGGAACCTTCACGAGGCGACTCGGGCCCTGTCTCCGGCTCTGGATGCGTTCGTGGTGTTCTCGTCCGTGGCCGGCACGATCGGCAGTCCCGGTCAGGCGAACTACGCGGCGGGCAATGCCTTCCTCGACGCCCTGGCCCACCACCGCCGTGCGGCGGGCCAGCCTGCCGTATCGCTGGCCTGGGGCCCCTGGTCCCAGAACAGCGGTATGACCGGCACCCTCACCGAAGCCGACCTCCAGCGCATCGCCCGTCAGGGGATGCCGCCGCTGTCCGCCGAGGAAGGCCTCGCCCTCTTCGACGCCGCGCTCGGCAGCACCGAACCCATGGCACTTCCCGTGCGCTTCGATCTGGCGGCCCTGCGCGAACAGGGCGAGGTGCCCCCGCTGCTCCGCGGCCTGATCCGTACGAAGCCCCGCCGCACCGGAAGCGCCGCGGCGTCCGGCATCGTGCAGCGCCTGTCCGGACTGTCCACGGCGGAGCGGCGCGAGGCGCTGCTCGACGTCGTACGGGCCCAGGTCGCGGCCGTACTGGGCCACGCGAGCCCGGACACGGTCGCCCCGGACCGGGCCTTCCAGGACCTCGGATTCGACTCCCTCACCGCGATCGAACTCCGCAACCTGCTGGGCAAGGCCACCGGGCTGCGGCTCCCCGCGACGACCGTGTTCGACTATCCGACGGCCGACGCCTTGGCGGGCCACTTCCTCGACGAGCTGTTCGGCACGGAAGCCACGGAGCCCCTCCCGGTGTCCGCCCTCCCGTCCCTGACCGACGACCCGGTCGTGATCGTTGGCATGAGCTGCCGGTTCCCCGGCGGCGTCGCCTCGCCCGAGGACCTGTGGCGGCTGGTGTCCGAAGGGGTGGATGCCGTTTCGGGCTTCCCCACCGACCGGGGCTGGGAGATCGACGCCACCTACGACCCCGACCGCGAGGGCGCCATCGCCACCCGCTCCGGGGGCTTCCTCCACGACGCGGCGGAGTTCGACCCCGAGTTCTTCGGGATGAGCCCCCGCGAGGCCCTGACCACCGACGCCCAGCAGCGGCTGCTGCTGGAGACGGCCTGGGAGGCGCTGGAGCGCTCCGGCATGGACCCGGCCACCCTGCGGGGCAGCCGTACGGGAGTCTTCGCCGGGGTGATGTACCACGACTACTCGACGCTGCTCTCCGGGCGCGAGTTCGAGGGCTACCAAGGCAGCGGCAGCGCGGGCAGCGTGGCCTCGGGCCGGGTGTCGTACACCTTTGGCTTCGAGGGTCCGGCGGTCACGGTGGACACGGCGTGCTCGTCGTCGCTGGTGGCCCTGCACCTCGCCGCGCAGTCGCTGCGCCAGGGCGAGTGCTCGCTGGCGCTCGCCGGCGGCGTGACGGTGATGTCGACGCCGCTGACCTTCGTGGAGTTCACCCGCCAGGGCGGACTCTCGCCCGACGGCCGCTGCAAGGCGTTCGCCGACGGCGCCGACGGCGTCGGCTGGGCCGAAGGCGCCGGACTCCTGGTGCTGGAGCGGCTGTCGGATGCGCGTCGTCACGGGCATCGGGTGCTTGCGGTGGTGCGGGGTTCCGCGGTGAATCAGGATGGTGCGTCGAATGGTCTGACGGCGCCGAACGGCCCGTCGCAGCAGCGGGTGATCCGGCAGGCGCTGGCAAGCGCGGGTCTGTCGGCGGCGGATGTCGACGCGGTGGAGGCGCACGGTACGGGTACGACGCTGGGTGATCCGATCGAGGCCCAGGCGCTGCTCGCCACGTACGGCCAGGACCGCCCGGAGGACCGGCCCCTGCGACTGGGCTCGGTGAAGTCCAACATCGGCCATGCGCAGGCGGCCTCCGGTGTCGCGGGCGTCATCAAGATGGTGCAGGCCATGCACCACGGCGTGCTCCCTGGAACGCTGCATGTCGATGAGCCGTCGTCGCACGTGGACTGGAGTGCCGGTGCCGTTGAGCTGCTGACCTCTGCGGCCGAGTGGCCGCAGGGCGACGGACCGCGCCGCGCGGGCGTCTCCTCCTTCGGCATCAGCGGTACGAACGCCCACGTCATCCTGGAACAGCCCGAAGACCAGCCCGGACCGGTCGCGGCCGACACCGCACCGGACGCCGCCGAGGACCAGACCGCTGAGTCTGGACCGCCGGTCCCGGTGCCGGTGCTGCTGTCGGGCCGGAGCGAGCCGGCGTTGCGGGCGCAGGCAGCACGGCTGCTGTCCCACCTGAACGGTGAGCCGGGGGCGCGCCTCACGGATGTCGCCTACACGCTGGCAACGAGCCGCTCGACGTTCCAGCACCGTGCGGTGCTGCTGGCCGCGGACCGTGACGACCTGCTGCGTTCGTTGTCCGCCCTGACCGAGGGCCGCAGTGAGACGGCCGTCGTGGCGCAGGACCGGGCCCGCTCGGGCAAGACGGCGTTCCTCTTCTCGGGGCAGGGCTCGCAACGCCTGGGCATGGGCCGTGAACTGCACAGCCGCTACCCGGCGTTCGCGGAGGCGTTCGACACGGTGTGCGCTGCCCTGGACGAGCACTTGGACCGCCCCCTCCGGGATGTCGTGTGGGGTGAGGACGCCGACCTGCTGAACCAGACCGCATACACCCAGGCGTCCCTCTTCGCGGTCGAGGTGGCACTGTTCCGCCTGCTGGAGTCGTGGGGTGTACGCCCGGACCAGCTGCTGGGGCACTCCGTCGGAGAGATCGCCGCGGCGCATGTGGCGGGCGTCTTCTCCCTCCCGGACGCCTGCGCGCTGGTCGCGGCCCGTGGCCGGCTGATGCAGCAGCTGCCCGCCGGGGGAGCGATGGTGGCGATCCGGGCGGCGGAGGACGATGTCCTCCCGCACCTGACGCCGGATGTGTCGATCGCGGCGGTCAACGGTCCGTCGTCGGTCGTGGTCTCCGGTGCCGAGGACGCGGTGCTTGCGATCGCACGCCACTTCGAGGGGGAGGGGTGCAAGACCAGCAGGCTGCGGGTCTCGCACGCCTTCCACTCACCGCTGATGGAACCGATGCTGGCCGGCTTCCGCGCCGTCGCCGACGGCATGACGTATGGAACACCACGCATCTCCGTGGTCTCGAACGTCACCGGCGAACCCGCCACCGCGGAGCAACTGTGCTCCCCGGAGTACTGGGTCAGCCACGTCCGTGAGGCGGTACGGTTCGCCGACGGCATCGGCGCGCTGCACGCGCAGGGCGTCACGGCATACCTGGAGCTGGGGCCCGACGGCGCCCTCTCCGCGCTCGCCGCGGAGTCCGCCACGGACGAGTCGGTACTGGCTCCCGTACTGCGCAAGGACCGCCCGGAGGCCCCGGCGCTGCTCACGGCCCTGGCCCGCCTGCACGCCCACGGCGTGCCGGCCGACTGGTCCGCCGTCTTCGCCGGTTCGGGTGCGCGGTGGGTGGACCTGCCGACGTACGCGTTCCAGCACGAGCGGTTCTGGCCGTCGGGCGGCGCGGTACGTGCGGGGGATGTGCGGTTCGCGGGTCTGGGGTCGGCGGGGCATCCGTTGCTGGGTGCCGCGGTGGAGCTGGCGGGCTCGGGTGGCTTGCTGTTCACCGGGCGGTTGTCGGTGTCCTCGCATCCGTGGCTGGCTGATCATGTGGTGCTGGGGTCGGTACTCGTGCCGGGTACGGCGCTGGTGGAGCTGGTGCTGCGAGCGGCCGACGAGGTGGACTGCGGTGAGCTGGAGGAGCTGACGCTGGCCGCGCCCCTGGTGCTGCCCGCCTCGGGCGCCGCGATCCAGGTGCAGGTATGGGTCGGCGAACCCGACGACGAGGGGCACCGGCCGACGTCGGTCCACGCGCGGGAAGGCGAGGGCCTATGGACGCTGCACGCCAGTGGCGCCCTGGCCCCGGCCGCCGCCGAGGCGGAGCCGTTCGACGCGACGGTGTGGCCCCCGCAGGGCGCCGAGCCGCTTGAGGTGGCGGGCTGCTACGAGCGGTTCGCGGATGCCCGGTTCGAGTACGGCCCGGTGTTCCAGGGCCTGCGGGCGGCCTGGCGGGCGGGCGAAGACCTCTACGCCGAGGTCGGGCTCCCCGAAGGCACCGACGGCGACGCGTACGGTCTGCACCCCGCCCTCTTCGACGCGGCGCTGCACGCGGCGCTGCTGGGCGACGGGGGAGCGGCCGAGGGGGCGGTCCCCTTCTCCTGGAACGGGGTGACGCTCCACGCCACCGGCGCCTCCCGGGTACGGGTACGCATCCGCCGCACCGAGAGCGGCATGTCGATCGCCCTTGCGGACACTGCCGGAGCGCCGGTCGCTTCGGTACGGTCCCTGACCGCGCGTCCGATCACCGCCGGGCAGCTGCAGACCGGCGACCGCGACTCCCTCTTCAAGGTCGACTGGACCGCCGGCCCCCGCACCGGCGAGCCCGCGGGCGCCCTCGCTCTGCTCGGCAAGGACACCGAGGGCATGCTCGACGGTCTCTCGCTGCGGCCCCACTCGGATCTCGACGACCTCGCGGAGACTGGCAGCCACGACACCGTGCTGGTCCCGCCGACGGCGGGAACCGACGGGACGGTGGAGTCCGTCCACGCCGCGACGGCGGAGGCGCTCGACGTGCTCCAGTCGTGGCTGGCCGACGAGCGGTTCGCCGCCTCGCGTCTGGTGTTCGTGACGCGTGGCGCGGTGTCCGGTACGGATCTCGCGGGCGCGGCGGTGTGGGGTCTGGTGCGGTCGGCGCAGTCGGAGCATCCGGGCCGGTTCGTGCTGGTGGACCTGGAGGGCGACGCCGATACGACGGTGCTGCCGCAGGCGCTGGCGTCGGACGAACCGCAGCTGTTGGTGCGGGGCGGCGAGGTGCTGGTGCCCCGCCTGGCCCGCGCTGAGGTACAGCGGGACGTCGCGTGGGACCCGGCCGGGACGGTTCTGATCACCGGTGGTACCGGTGGCCTGGGCCGCGCTGTCGCCCGGCACTTGGTGGCTGAACATGGCGTACGGAGCCTGCTGCTGGTCAGCAGGCGCGGCCCGGATGCCGAAGGCGTACAGGAGCTGGTGGCCGAACTCCGGGACGGCGGTGCCGAAGCCGTCGTCGAGGCGTGCGATGTGACCGATGCGGCGGCCGTGACCGACCTGATTGCCCGTCATGCGCCTACGGCCGTGGTGCATACGGCCGGTGTGCTGGACGACGGGGTGGTGGAGTCGCTGACGCCGGAGCGGTTGGCGGCGGTGCTGCGTCCGAAGGTGGATGCGGCCTGGAACCTTCACGAGGCGACTCGGGCCCTGTCTCCGGCTCTGGATGCGTTCGTGGTGTTCTCGTCCGTGGCCGGCACGATCGGCAGCCCCGGTCAGGCGAACTACGCGGCGGGCAATGCCTTCCTCGACGCCCTGGTTCACCACCGCCGTGCGGCGGGCCAGCCTGCCGTATCGCTGGCCTGGGGCCCCTGGTCCCAGAACAGCGGTATGACCGGCACCCTCACCGAAGCCGACCTCCAGCGCATGGCCCGCTCGGGGATGCCGCCGCTGTCCGCCGAGGAAGGTCTCGCCCTCTTCGACGCCGCGCTCGGCAGCACCGAACCCGCGGCACTCCCCGTCCGCCTGGACCTCGCCGCGCTGCGGCAGCAGGGTGACATCCCGCCGCTGCTGCGCGGCCTGATCCGTGCCCCGGGGCGGCGCGCTGCGGCGGCAGCTGCGGACGGTGACGCCTCGGCTGCCTTCGCCCAGCGCTTGGCCGGCCTGTCGGCGGCCGAAGGACGCGAGGTGGTGCTCGACGCCGTACGCGGCCAGGTCGCGGCCGTCCTCGGGCACGCCGGAGCCATGGAACTCGACGAGGACCGGGCCTTCCTGGATCTCGGATTCGACTCCCTCACCGCGGTCGAACTCCGCAACCGGCTCGGTGCGCTGACCGGCATCCGCCTGCCGGCGACCCTGCTCTTCGACTACCCGACCCCGGCGGAACTCGTCGGCCATCTCCATGCCCGGATCGCCCCCGAGCCGGCCTCCGGACCGGAGGCACTCCTGGGCGAGCTCGAAAAGCTGGAGAAGTCCTTCGGCGGTCTGGAGATCACCGAGGAGGTGCACGAGCAGATAGCCGGCCGGCTGGAAGTCCTCAGGGCGAAGTGGAACGACCTGCGGGACACCGCCGCGGCAGCCGAGCGGGACGAGTCCCGGTCCGACAAGGACTTCGACTTCGAGTCCGCCTCCGACGAAGAAGTCTTCGACCTGCTCGACAACGAACTCGGCCTGTCCTGACCGGACGGGACGACAGGTACCGCTGAGCCGGGGCTTTCGGGCCCCGGCTCCCGGTCCTCCCGAGCCGGCCGATTCGCACACGGCCATGGGGCGCCGCCGAGCAACTCGGCGGCGCCCCATGGCGTACGGAGCCGGTCAGCCGGTGAGCAGTGCCTCGCGCAGCCGCTCCAGAATCTGTGCGTTCAGGCCCAGCCCGTCCCGCAGATAGGCGTCGAAGGTGCCGAAGCGGTTCTCGATCTCGTCGAAAGCCGCGTCGAGGTACTCGGCCCTGGCGTCCAGGATCGGCGCGAGCCGGGCGGCGGCCTCGGGCGGCAGCGCGGCGAGGGTGGCGGCGTTGCCCGCGGCGAGGTGGTCGTTGCTGGCCAGGTAGTCGCGCAGGACCGTGTCGCGGTCCACACCCAGGGCCGTGAGCAGGACGGCGGTGGCCACGCCCGTACGGTCCTTGCCGTCTTTGCAGTGGTAGGCCAGCGCGTAGGAGCCGGGGTCGTCGGCGAGACCGAACAGCGCACGGTAGGCGCTGGTCGCCGAGGGCTTGGAGACGAGCCGCCGGTAGGAGCCGGTCATCAGCCGCTCGGACGCCTCGGCCGTGGCGGGCAGCTCGTCGTCGACGTCCCCGCCGAAGACGTCGGCGACGACATGGCGCGCGGCCGCGGGCACGCGGTCCGGGGCCTCGGCGCGCTCGGTCGGCGTACGCAGGTCGAAGGCCGTGCGGATGCCCAGGCGTTGGAGCGTGGCCAGGTCGGCGTCGGTGAGTGCGTGCAGGGCGTCGGCGCGGTACAGCACGCCCATCTTCACCCACCAGCCGTCGGCGGTGCGGTAGCCGCCCGCGTCACGGAAGTTGGCGGCACCCGCCAGGCGCAGCGACCGGTCGGCGAGGGTGAGCGGAGCGCCCCGGCCGGGCACCAGGCGGAACCACCGGCGGTCGGCGGCGGGCAGCCCGCGTACGGTGACGGTGCCCTCGGCCCCGCCGTGTGCCACGGCCTTGCCGCCGGTGTAGACGGTCACCGCGTCGACGCCGGGCGCCTGCCAGGACACGGTGAAGGAACCGTCCTCCTGCTGGGTCACCGTGGCGTCGGTGAACGGAATCCCGTGCGCGGCGAGCGGCGCCTGCGGCGCGTGCCGCCCCGCGCCGGCGGGGGCGGCGTGGGCCTCGGCCGGAGCGAGCGGCGCGGTGACCGCCACTGCCGACACGGTGGCCACGAACGACACGGCGATACGGCGGGCGGTCAGCACGGCCGCCGTGGAATGTGAGTTCATGGCCGGACCGTACGGCTCGAAACAGCCTGGAATTCCTAGAGTTGTGCTGCCTGCCGTGCCGGTCGAGGACTCCGTGACTCTGGAAGAATCCCCAGTCTTTTCCGGGCAGCATGGTGGCGCGCGGCGAAGCGGGCCGGTGGGCGACGTCTGCGGCCCCCACCGAGGGCGCCGCCGTGAGAACAGCCCTCCGGGGACGAGTCCAGTCGGCGAAGGTCGGTACTTCCAGCGTGTTCGAAAACCAGCAGAACCCTCATCTGTCACGGCGCCGTCTGCTCGGACTGGCCGCCCTCGGCGGTGCTGCCGCCGCCGGACTGACCACGATCACCGCCGCCCCGCGCGCCGCGGCCGCCGGCCAGGGCAGCCCGCGGGCCGACAGCGGCTCGTTCGTACCGGCCGTGGTGATCGGCACCGGTTACGGCGCCGCGGTCTCCGCGCTGCGGCTCGGCGAGGCGGGCGTCCCGACGCTGATGCTCGAAATGGGTCAGCTGTGGAACGAGCCGGCCGACGACGGCAATGTCTTCTGCGGGATGCTCAAGCCGGACCGCCGCTCCAGCTGGTTCAAGTCGCGCACCGAGGCCCCGCTCGGCTCGTTCCTGTGGCTGGACGTGATCAACAGGAACATCGACCCGTACGCGGGCGTGCTGGACAAGGTGCACTTCGACGAGATGTCGGTGTACGTCGGGCGGGGCGTCGGCGGCGGCTCGCTGGTCAACGGCGGCATGGCCGTCGTACCCAAGCGCTCGTACTTCCAGGAGGTCCTCCCGCGGGTGGACGCCGCCGAGATGTACGACCGGTACTTCCCGCGCGCCAACTCCATGCTCAAGGTGAACCACATCGACAAGGGCTGGTTCGAGGAGACGGAGTGGTACAAGTACGCCCGGGTCTCGCGTGACCAGGCCGGCAAGGCGGGCCTGAACACCACCTTCGTCCCCAACGTCTACGACTTCGGCCACATGCGGCGGGAGGCGGACGGTACGGCCCCCAAGTCGGCGCTGGCCGGCGAGGTGATCTACGGCAACAACCACGGCAAGCAGAGCCTGGACAAGACCTACCTGGCCCAGGCGCTCGGCACCGGCAAGGTCACCATCGAGACCCTGCACCGGGTCAAGGCGATCCGCCGGCAGCCGGACGGCAGCTATGTCCTGTCCGTGGAACAGATCGACGCCGACGGCAAGACCGTCGGCCACAAGGAGATCGGCTGCCGCCACCTGTTCCTCGGCGCCGGCAGCCTCGGCTCCACCGAACTGCTGGTGCGCGCCCGGGACACCGGAACGCTGCCCGACCTCAACGCCGAGGTCGGCGCGGGCTGGGGCCCCAACGGCAACATCATGACCGGCCGGGCCAACCACGTCTGGAACCCCACCGGCGCCCACCAGTCCTCGATCCCCGCCCTGGGTATCGACGACTGGGACAACCCGGCCGCCCCGGTCTTCGCGGAGATCGCCCCGATGCCGGCCGGCCTGGAGACCTGGGTCAGCCTCTACCTGGCGATCACCAAGAACCCCGAGCGCGGCACCTTCGTCTACGACAAGGCCACCGACCGGGCCAAGCTGCGCTGGACCCGCGACCAGAACACGCCCGCGATCGAGGCCGCGAAATCGCTCTTCGACCGGATCAACAAGGCCAACACGACGATGTACCGCTACGACCTGTTCGGGTCGCAGCTGAAGAACTTCTCCGACGACTTCAGCTACCACCCGCTCGGCGGCTGCGTCCTGGGCAAGGCCACCGACCTCTACGGCCGCGTCGCCGGGTACAGCAACCTCTATGTCACGGACGGCGCGCTCGTACCGGGCTCCATCGGCGTCAACCCCTTCGTGACCATCACGGCCCTGGCCGAGCGCAACATCGAGCGCATCATCGCGGAGGACGTCAAGACCGCGTAGCGGCGCCCCGGCCCCGGGCCGCCGCCCCCTTTCCCCGATTTCGCCGCTCCGGCCCTCCGTTCACGCGGAGGGCCGGTCCGCTGTCGCCCCCGATAATTCGCGCGCCGGGTCTAAGGATTTTCCGGTGCGTGCCGTGGGATCAATGGGGGGTGCGGCCAGTCGATCCGCACCAGGGTGTGCTTGCCGACCCCCGCTTGTCATCGCGAAAGGGAATCCATGGAATCCGCCCGACGGCCGATCCTCTTCGTCAGTCTTCCGGAGAGCGGACTGGCCAATCCGCTGCTCGTGCTAGCCGAGGAGCTCTCCCGCCAGAACGTGCCGGACCTCTGGTTCGCCACCGACGAGCCGCGGCGCGGGGACATGAAGAAGATCTCGGTCGGATCTCCGGTGGAGTTCGCCTCATTGGGGGAGGTCGTTCCCGAGCTGTCGGCGGTGACCTGGGACGACGAGATCTACCGGAAAGTCACCCAGTCGTCGCGGTTCCAGGCGCATCGCGCGGTCATCAAGCACTCGTTCGCCCCTGCCGCGCAGGAGGCGAAGTTCAAGAAGCTCGCCGCCATCGTCGACGAGGTCCAGCCGGCGCTGATGGTCATCGACTGCATCGCCGGGTATGCGGTGGAACTGGCCATCGCGCGGAAAATTCCTTTCGCGCTGAGTGTGCCGTTCCTGCCGAGCAATGTGCTGACCGCGTTCACGCCCTTCACCAAGGGATACACCCCGAAGGGCTTCCCCGTGCCGCACACGGGTCTGCCGTACCCGATGACGTTCCCGCAGCGTGTGAGCAACGCGCTGTTCAAGTGGCGGACCCTGGCGGCGTTCCTCACGCCCTCGATGGGCAAGCTGGTGGCGGAGGACAACCGGTGGCGCAAGGCGGCCGGGCTCGGGCAGGCCAGTCTGATATCGCGGATCGACCACGCCGACATGGTGCTGTGCCATTCGGTCGCCGAACTCGATTACCGCTTCGACATCCCGGAGAAATTCCGGATGCTCGGCGCGATGGTGCCGCCGCTGCCGGAATCCGCACAGGACGACGGCCTTTCACGGTGGCTGGACGAGCAGTCCTCGGTCGTCTACGCGGGATTCGGGACGATCACGCGGCTCACCCAGGAGCAGGTCGACGCCATGGTGGAGGTTGCCCGCCGGCTCGAAGGACGGCACCAGGTGCTGTGGAAGCTGCCGTCCGATCAGCAGCGTCTGCTGCCGCCCAGGGACTCCTGGCCGGCGAATCTGCGGATCGAGAGCTGGGTGCCGTCACAGCTGGACGTGCTGGCCCATCGGAACGTGAAGGTGTTCTTCACCCACGGCGGCGGCAACGGCTACAACGAGGGCATCTATTTCGGCAAGCCGCTGGTGGTGCGGCCGTTGTGGGTGGACTGCTACGACCAGGCCGCGCGCGGCCGGGACTTCGGCATCAGCCTGACCCTCGACCGGCCGCGGGACATGGATGTCGACGATGTGGTGGACAAGCTGACACGGGTGCTGGACACCCCTTCCTTCCGTGAGAACGCGGAACGGCTCGGCGCCCTGCACCGTGCGGCGGGCGGCCGGGAGGCCGCTGCCGAGGTGATCCGGGCACATGCGGCTCTGGCTGCCCCGGTGTAAGGCCGCGCACGCGCCCACGCGCACATACCGACGTCACAGGAATTCGTGGAAGGTAAGGAAGAGGCAGCCAATGTCTTTCAAGTACCCCGTGTCCAAGCCCACGCTGGACGGCAATGAGCTGGAATATCTGACCGGTGCCGTCGAGGACGGCTGGATATCGTCGCAGGGCCCGATGGTCGGGCGGTTCGAGCGGGCCTTCGCGGAATACAACGAGGTCGCGCACGGCGTTTCCTGTTCCTCGGGAACGGCGGCACTCACGTTGGCGCTGCGGGCGCTGGGCGTCGGCCCCGGGGACGAGGTGATCGTCCCGGAGTTCACGATGATCGCCTCGGCGTGGGCGGTCACCTACACCGGCGCGACACCCGTGTTCGTCGACTGCGCGGACGATCTCAACATCGATGTCACCCGCATCGAGGAAAAGATCACCGCGCGGACGAAGGTCATCATGCCCGTCCACATCTACGGCCGCCGCTGTGACATGGACGCGATCATGGATATCGCGTACCAGTACAACCTGCGGGTCGTGGAGGACAGTGCCGAGGCCCACGGCGTCCGCCCGGTCGCCGACATCGCGTGCTACTCGCTGTTCGCCAACAAGATCATCACGGCGGGCGAGGGCGGGATCTGCCTCACCGACGACCCCAAGCTCGCCGGGCAGCTGGCGCATCTGCGGGCCATGGCCTTCACCAAGGACCACAGCTTCCTGCACAAGAAGGTCGCCTACAACTTCCGGATGACCGCCATGCAGGCCGCCGTCGCGCTGGCCCAGACCGAGCGCCTGGACGAGATCCTCGAAGTGCGCCGCGGCATCGAGAAGCGTTACGACGAAGGCCTCGCCGACGTCCCCGGCATCACGCTGATGCCGTCCCGGGACGTGCTGTGGATGTACGACCTGCGAGCCGAACGCCGCGAGCAGCTGCGGGAGTTCCTGGCGGGGGAGTCCATCGAGACCCGGCTGTTCTTCAAGCCGATGAGCCGGCAGCCCATGTATTTCCACCCCGACTGGCCCTCGCTCAAGGCGAACACGTTCGCCGAGGACGGGCTGTATCTGCCCACCCACACCGGGCTGACCGCCGCCGACCAGGACTTCGTGATCGACCGGGTCCGCGCGTTCTACGGCGTCGGCTGACCCCCGTTCGACAGGAGTTGCCGGCCCACGACGCAACCGGCCCCGGCCCCGCCGCCGGCCCGCGTGGGCCGGCCTCCGGCCCGGGCAGGAGCTCGTGTCCGACCCCCGGTCCGCCTGCCACAACTGACGAGAGTGCTCAAGAGCGATCCGGGAGTGATGGTGCCCGTCCACACAGATGACTACGCGATCCAGCCGCCCACCGACGCGGCGGATGTACTGGGCGGCTGCACGCTGCCCGAGGTGTTCGAGGCCGCCGTGGGGTGCGTCCCGGACGGGGTGGCCGTCGTCGACGGGGACCGTTCGTGGACGTGGGCACAGTGGCGGGCGGACGTCGGGGCGCTGGCCCGCGGCCTGCAGGAATCGGGTGTCGCGCCCGGTGACGTGGTGGCGGTGCGACTGCCGAACTGCTGGGAGTTCCAGACCCTGCACCTGGCCGTCGCGACTGTCGGCGCGGTGCTCCTGCCCGTCCACCAGGGCACGCCGACCCCGGAGGTCCGCGCGCTGCTGACGCGGGCGGAGCCCGCCCTCCTCGTCCTGTCGGCCTCCGGGCGCGAGAGCCGGGCGGCGGCCCGTTCTCTTCTGGAGAGCGTGCCGTCGCTGCACGGCGTGCTGCTCGCCGGTGCGCCGGAGGCTGAGTGCGCGGAGCCGGAGCGTGACGAGCCGGAGAGTGAGGCCCCGGGGATCGCGTCGCTGGACGTGCTGCTGACGGCCTGGGCGGGCAGCAGCCCCCGGCCGGTGGACGTCACCCCCGACATGCCGCTCGCCCTGATCCCCTCGTCCGGTACGACCTCGGCGCGGCCCAAACTGTGTGTGCACAGCCACGACAGCCTGCTCTCGAACACCGCGGCCGTCATGGCGGAGGCCGCCGACGCCTTCGACGGTACGGTCCTCACGGCCTGCCCGATGACCCACCTGTTCGGCCTCCAGGCTATGCACGCGGCACTGTTCGCCGCCTGCGGGCAGGTACTGCTCACCGGCTGGGACCCGGACCGCTTCCTGGCCCTGGCCCGGGAGCACGACCCCCGCGTCGTCTTCGCCGTGCCCACTCAGCTGCGGGAAATCGTCGCACGGCTGGCCGGGGCGGACGAACCGGCGGGCTTCGCACCGAACCAGGTGCGTACGGCGGGAGCCGCCGTCGCGCCCGCGCTCGCCGTACAGGTACGCGCGGCCCTCGCCTGCGAACTGGTCGTGATCTGGGGCATGTCCGAGATCGGCACCGGTACCCGCACCCGGGCCCATCACCCCGACGGCAGTGTGGGAGAGCCGGTCGCCGGCGCGCGCCTACGGGTCGTCGACGAGAACGGCGAGGAGCGCGAGCCAGGCGCGGCCGGCGCACTTCAGTACCGGGGTCCCGGGCTGTTCCACGGCTACTTCCGCGAGCCGGAACTGACGCGCGCGGCCCTCACCGAGGACGGCTGGCTGCGGACCGGCGATCTCGCGGCCGTCGACGCGGACGGCGTGGTGGCCCTGCATGGCCGGGCGGCCGAACTGATCAACACCGGTGGCCGGAAGTTCTCCGCCACCGAGGTCGAGGGCCTGCTCGCGGACCTGACGGGCCTGGGCCCGCTGGCCGTCGCGGGCGCGCCGGACGACCGGCTGGGGGAGTACCCGTGCCTGGTCGTGACCGACCACGCGGACCGTACGATCGGCCTGACCGAGGTGACCGCGTTCCTGCGCCGGCGGGGGCTCGCCGACCACAAGATCCCCCTCGAACTGGTCACCGTGCCCCGGCTGCCGCTCTCACCCGCCGGAAAGCCCGACCGCCGGGCGCTCCGGCCGCTGCTCGCCGGCCTTGCCGCGGTGCCCGTGGCGGCCCGCCTCGGCGCGGTCCCGCCGTCCACGGCCGAGGAGGCGCTGGACGTCGTACGCGACTGCGTCGGCCAGCTGCTCGGGCACGGCGGCACGGCCGCCCCCTTCTCCCCGGACACGGACTTCCGCCGGCTCGGCCTCGACTCCATCCACGCGGTCCGGCTGCGGAACCTGCTGCGGGAGGAGACCGGACTCGCCCTCCCGGTCACGCTGGCCTTCGACTTCCCCACCCCGCGAGCCGTCGCGCACGCACTGACCGAACAGGAGAACCCGTCCCCGGAGGAGCCGCCGGAGACCCCGGCGGATGCCGCCGACCCGGTCGCGGTCATCGGCATGGCCTGCCGCCTGCCGGGCGGCGCCGACACCCCCGAGGCCCTGTGGGCCCTGCTCACCGACGGGACGGACGCGATGTCCGCGTTCCCGGACGACCGCGGCTGGGACCTGGACCGGCTCTTCGACGAGGACCCCGACCGCCCGGGCACCTCCTACGCACGCGAGGGCGGCTTCCTGCACGACGCGGGCGACTTCGACGCGGGCTTCTTCGGCCTGTCCGACCAGGAGGCCACGGCGACCGACCCGCAGCAGCGACTGCTCCTGGAAGCGGCCTGGGAGACCTTCGAGCGGGCCGGCATCGACCCGAGGTCCCTGCGGGGAACCCGTACGGGCGTGTTCACCGGCGCGATGGACCGCGGCTACGGAGCCAACGCATCCGCCACGCCCAGCGCATGGGAAAGCATGCTCATCACGGGGGCCGCGGGCAGCGCGGTCTCGGGACGCATCGCCTACACCTACGGGCTCGAAGGCCCCGCGCTGACGGTCGACACCGCCTCCTCGTCCTCCCTCGTCGCCCTGCACCTGGCCTGCCGCTCCCTGCGGTCGGGCGAGAGCAGCCTGGCGCTGGCCGGTGGCGTCACCGTCATGGCGACCCCGGCGCCCTTCGCGCACTTCTCCCGGCTGCGCGCGCTGTCCCCCGACTCCCGCTCCATGGCGTACGCGGACGCCGCGAACGGCTCCGCGTGGTCGGAAGGGGCGGGACTGCTGCTGCTGGAACGGCTGAGCGACGCCCGGCGCAACGGACACCGCGTCCTGGCGCTCGTACGGGGCTCCGCCGTGAACCAGGACGGCGCCTCCAACGGACTCACCGCGCCGAGCGGGCCCGCACAGCAGCGCGTCATCCGCCAGGCCCTGGCCGACGCCGGGCTGACGCCGCAGGACGTGGACGCCGTGGAGGGCCACGGCACCGGCACCCCGCTCGGCGACCCCATCGAAGCCCAGGCCCTGCTGGCCACGTACGGCCAGGAACGGCCGGAGGGCCGGCCGCTGTGGCTGGGGTCGGTGAAGTCGAACATCGGGCACACCCAGGCCGCCGCCGGGGTCGTCGGGGTCATCAGGACGGTGCTCGCACTGCGCCACCGCGTCCTGCCGCGGACGCTGCACGTGGACGCTCCCTCGGCCAAGGTGGACTGGTCCGCAGGTGATGTACGGCTGCTCACCGAGGCCCGGCCCTGGCCACAGGAGATCGGGCGCACGCGCCGGGCCGGGGTGTCCTCGTTCGGGCTCACCGGCACCAACGCGCACGTGATCCTCGAAGAGGCGCCCGACGGGCAAGGGGAGACGGAAGGGGAAACGGGACGGGCGCCGGGCGAAGCCCCCGAGGAGGCGCGGCGCGCGTCCGGGACGGCCGGGGCGGTGGAGCCGGCCGATGACACGGCCGCCCCCTGGATACTGTCCGCCCGCAGCCGGGCGGCACTGCGCGCGCAAGCGCGGCGCCTGGCCGAACACATCACCGCCCACCCGGGCCTGCGCGCCCAGGACGTCGCCCACGCCCTCGCCACCACCCGCGCCCTGCACCCGCACCGGGCCGTCGTCCACGGCTCCGACCGGGCACAGCTGCTGTCCGCGGCCACCGCGTTCGGGCAGGGGGAGCGCACCGCGGACGTCATCCCGCACGACTCCGTGCCGGGCGGGCTGGCCTTCGTCTTCCCCGGCCAGGGCAGCCAGCGCAACGGCATGGGCCGCGCGGCGGCCGAGGCGTTCCCCGTCTTCAGGCAGGCGCTGGACGAAGTGTGCGCCGCACTGGACCCCTTGCTGCCGCGGCCGCTGGCCTCGGTGATGTGGGCGGACCCCGACTCCGAGGAAGCGGCCCTCCTTGACGACACCACCTACACACAGCCCGCGCTGTTCGCCGTCCAGGTCGCCCTGTACCGGCTGTTCGAATCCTGGGGCGTGGTACCCGGCCACCTGGTGGGACACTCGGTCGGCGAGATCTCCGCCGTCCACGTGACCGGCGTACTCG
This sequence comes from Streptomyces sp. NPDC033221, assembly GCF_055577005.1. Classification (NCBI taxonomy): domain Bacteria; kingdom Bacillati; phylum Actinomycetota; class Actinomycetes; order Kitasatosporales; family Streptomycetaceae; genus Streptomyces; species Streptomyces sp. NPDC033221. The sequence continues at coordinate 16,298 of NZ_JBVIQN010000014.1, forward strand.
GCCTTCAGGACGCCTGCACCCTGGTGGCCGCCCGGAGCAGGCTGATGGGCGCGCTGCCGCCCGGCGGCGCGATGGTGGCGGTGCGCATCACGGAGGACGAAGTCGCCCCGTGGCTCGCGGAGCTGACGGACGCGGTGTCGGTCGCGGCCGTCAACGGCCCGCACTCCCTCGTCCTCTCCGGCGCCGAGGCCCCGCTCGTCGGCCTCACGGAACGGCTCGCCGCCGCCGGCCACAAGACCCGGCGGATCACGATGAGCGTCGCGGCCCACTCACCGCTGATGGACCCCATGCTGGACGAGTTCCGCACGGTCGTCAGCACGCTGTCCTACGCGGCGCCCACCGTCCCCGTCGTCTCCACCGTCACCGGGCTCCCGCTGACCGCCGAGGTCGTGCGCGACCCGGACCACTGGGTACGGCACGTACGGCAGTCCGTGCGCTTCAAGGACGCGATCGGCCGGCTGCGCGAGGAGCGCGTCACCGGCTTCCTGGAACTGGGTGCCGAGCCGGCCCTCACGCCGATGATCGACGAGTGCCTGGAGTCGGCCGATCCGGAGTCCGGGGCCGCCGTGGTGCCGAGTCTGCGCGGCGGCGTACCGGAGCCGTACGCCCTGCTCACCGCGGTCGCCCGGGTGCACGCCCACGGCGCTCCCGTCGACTGGGACGCAGTGCTGCCCGGGGCCCGGCCCGCCGCCCTGCCGACGTACGCGTTCCAGCGGCGGCGGTTCTGGCTGGCGCCGGCCCCGGCGGGGCCGGCCGCCCACGGCGGGACAGCGGTCGCCGCGGTGACCGCGGACGTGCCGGCGGCCGGAGCGGAGCCCTCGCTGCTGGACGCCCGGCTGGCCGGCCTCGACGACGCCGAACAGGAAGCGCACGTACTGGCCCTGGTCCTCGCCGAGACCTCGGCCGTGCTCGGCGGGCAGGAAGCGAGCGACGAGGAGGGCAATCACACGTTCAAGGAGATGGGCATCAACTCCGTGAACGCCGTCGAACTCCGCAACCGCCTCATCGCGGCCACGGAGATGCGGCTGCCCGCCACGCTCGTGTACGACCACCCCACCCCGAAAGCCGTCGTCCGTCTCGTACGCGAACGGCTCGCGCGGCCGACGGCACCCCCGCGCGAGGTGGCCGCTGTCGTGGCCGAGCTGGAGTCCCTGCTCACGGCCGGTGCGGAGGTCTCGGAGGAGACACTGGCCCGTCTGAAGGCGGTGACGGCGGGGCGGAGCGGCGGTACGGACGCCGGACCCGGCGGCGCTCTGGACCTGGCGTCGGCCAGTGACGAGGACCTGTTCCGCCTGATGGACGCGGGAAGCTGACGCAGCTGACGGCGAAGTCCCGGCACCACCGACGAGGGGCCGGCCCACCGGGCCGGCCCCTCGCCGTTCGAGCGGTCACCGCACCTACAGCGCCTCGGGCCTGCGGAAGCGGTTGATGGCGTCGATGTGCCGGGCGCGCTTGGCCACGTCACGTACGCCCGTGCCCTCCTCGGGTGCCAGCGCGAGGATGCCGACCTTGCCCTGGTGGAGGTTGCGGTGCACGTCGTACGCCGCCTGTCCGGTCTCCGCCAGGGGGTAGGTCTGGGACAGCGTGGGATGGATCTTGCCCTTGGCGATCAGGCGGTTGGCCTCCCACGCCTCGCGGTAATTCGCGAAGTGCGAGCCCACGATGCGCTTCAGCGACATCCACAGATAGCGGTTGTCGTACTGGTGCTGATAACCGGAGGTGGAGGCGCACGTGACGACGGCGCCGCCCTTGCGCGTGACGTAGACGGAGGCGCCGAACGTCTCGCGGCCCGGGTGCTCGAAGACGATGTCGACGTCCTCGCCGCCGGTCAGCTCACGGATGCGCTTGCCGAACCGCTTCCACTCGCGCGGGTCCTGGTGGTGCTCGTCCTTCCAGAACTTGTATCCCTCGGCGTTGCGGTCGATGACCGCTTCCGCTCCCATGGAGCGGCAGATCTCCGCCTTCTGGTCGCTGGAGACCACACAGACCGGGGTACCGCCGCCGGCCAGCACCAACTGTGTGGCGTAGGAGCCCAGTCCGCCGCTGGCGCCCCAGATCAGCACATTGTCGCCGACCTTCATGCCCGCGCCGTTGCGGGAGGCGAGCTGGCGGTACGCGGTGGAGTTGACCAGCCCGGAGGCGGCCGCCTCCTCCCAGGTGAGGTGGTCCGGCTTGGGCATCAGCTGGTTGGACTTGACCAGCGCGATCTCGGCGAGTCCGCCGAAGTTGGTCTCGAAGCCCCAGATGCGCTGCTCGGGGTCGAGCATCGTGTCGTTGTGCCCGTCGGCGGACTCCAGCTCGACGGACAGGCAGTGCGCGACGACCTCGTCGCCGGGCTTCCAGGAGTTCACTCCGGGGCCGGTGCGCAGCACGACGCCCGACAGGTCGGAGCCGATGACGTGGTACGGCAGGTCGTGGCGCTTGGCGAGGTCGTTGCGCCTGCCGTACCGCTCCAGGAACCCGAACGTCGGCAGCGGCTCGAAGATCGAGGTCCAGACCGAGTTGTAGTTGACCGAGGAGGCCATCACGGCGACCAGGGCCTCGCCGGGGCCCAGTTCGGGCACCGGGACCTCGTCGAGGTGCAGCGCCTTGCGGGGGTCCTTGTCGTGGCTCGCGAGCCCCTCGAACATGTCGGTCTCGTCCTTGTGGACGGTGATCGCGCGGTACGACTCGGGCAGCGGCAGGGCGGCGAAGTCGGCGGACGTGGTGTCCGGTGACTGAATTGCGGTCAGTATTTCCTTCACGAGGGAGCCTCCGGAAAGGGGTGATCGGCGCGTGCGGCGACAAGAACGCCGCGCATCCGGCCGCGTGAGCGCAAAGCCGTGGATTCGCGTGCGGAGTCGCTTTCTCCCCAGGTATCTCCCTAGGAAAAACCCCGGAAAGCCCGCCCTGCGGGAGCACCCAAAGACGGCCTCCATCATGGCCGGGAGGCGCTAGGAGAATGCCTAGTGTTTCCTTCGGTAAGGTCGTGGCCGGCACGGAACCGGCAAAGTTCCATTCAAAACCGTACGGAACTGAATTCCGTTCGAAAGTGCCGGGTCAGATTACCTGGACGCCGATGAGGCAGGTGTCGTCGTCGGTGTCGGACTTGCTGTGGGTCAGCAGACGGTCGAGCCGGTGCTCAAGGGTGGGCGCGGGTGTCTGCGCGGTGGCGAGCAGCTGGGCCAGGGAGTCGTGAATGGCGGTGTCCCGCCGTTCGACCAGGCCGTCGGTGTACATCAGAAGGGTGTCGTCCGCCTCCAGCTGGAGCTCGCCCTCCTCGTACGTCGCGTGCGCGAGGGCCCCCAGCAGCAGACCGCGGACCAGCGGCAGCCTGCTGGCTTCGTGACCACGGACCAGGACCGGCGGCAGGTGACCGGCTCTGGCCCAGCGCAGGACGCGGGTCTCCGGGTCGTACACGCCGCAGACGACCGTGGCGGAGACCTGGTCGGTGAGATGGTGGGCCACGATGTTCAGCCAGGACAGCAACTGGCCCGGACCGGCGCCGGTGACGGCGAGACCGCGCAGGGCGTTGCGCAGCACGACCATGCCGGTTGCCGCCTCGATGCCGTGGCCCGCGATGTCACCGACGCAGAGCAGGACGCGCCGGGAGGGCAGCACGACGGCGTCGTACCAGTCGCCGCCCACCAGGGACTCGGTCTCCGCGGGCCGGTAGCGTACGGCGATCTGCAGCCCCGGCGCGTCGATGGGGCCGCGGCTCGGCGGCATGATGGCCTGCTGGAGCTGGAGCGCGAGACGGTTGCGCTCGGCCGACTCCTGCTCGGTGTGGGCGAGCTGGTCGCGGGTGGCGGCGAGCGCCACCTCGGTCCAGTGCTGGGAGGAGATGTCCTGGTAGGCGCCGCGTACGGAGAGCAGCCGCCCGTCGGCGTCGTGCACGGGCTCGGCGATGACCCGTATGTGCCGGGTGACGCCGTCGGGACGCCGGAGGCGGAAGGCCGCCGAGGCGGAGCGCTGGTGGTGCAGTACGGCGCGCAGGAAGCGGCCGATGGCTATGCCGTCGTCGGGGTGGGCGTGGGCCGCCAGGTCGTGCAGGGAGACGGGCGTGCCGGTGGCCGGCCGGCCGTACAGGGCGAAGAGCTGCCCGTTCCAGGTGACCTCACCGGTCAGCAGGTTCTCCTCGAAGCCGCCGATCCGGCCGAGGCGCTGGGCGTGCTGGAGGAGGCTGGCGAGCCGGGCGGTCTCGTCCTCGATGCGCCAGATGAGCAGCACACTGTCCCCGTGCCGGCTGACGCTGATGTCGGCGACGGCGGCGAGCGGCACCTGGTCCACCAGGGCGGTCAGCGTCATCCGCTGGGCGCGGAAGGGCTCGCCGGTGGCGTAGACGCGCTGGATCTTGTCGAACAGCTCGCTCTCGTCGGCGGCCATCGGGTACGCCTCGAGCAGCAGGGCGCCGTTGACGGAGCTGCGGGGGCGGCCCGCCGGGTCCAAGAAGCGCCCGTTGACATGGTGGATGCGGAAGTCGGTCAGCTGACCGTCGGCCGCGAGGTGCGGGGTGAGGATCAGCGCCGGGTCGTAGAGCCCGTCCGCCAGGTCCACCAGCTCGGCCACGGCGGGAACGCGCCGGACGGGGGGCGGTCCGTGCTCGGGCGATGCCGGGGCGCCCTCAAGGGTGTGGGCGCACAGCTGTGCCAGGGCCTCGATCTGGCGCATGATCACGGGCGGCTGCGGGGGGAGCGACTGATGCCAGCAGATCTCCAGGACCCCGTGGATGCGCCCGCCGGTACCGGCGGGCAGCGCCACGCGGCCGCCGTCGGGGTGGTGGGTGCGGCCGATGGAGGGGATGCCCGTGTCGGCCAGGGAGGCGAACCGGACGGTGTCCCGTTCGGTCAGCGCCTGGCGGGCGACGGTGAGCACGCCGGGAGGCACGTACCGCCAGCGCATCGCCTCTTCGGCGGAGAAGCCCGCATGGCCGGCCAGGGTGAGGGACGTGTCCGACCCGGCGGACCAGATGGCGACGGCCGTCGCTCCCAGCGGCGCCAGCGCGTGCTGGAGCAGCGAGTCGGCGACGGCCTGGGTGTCACCGGCGGCCAGCGCCGCGCTCTCGGCGGTCCGCAGGCGCACCCCGACGGCCGGGTCCGGCAAGGCATGATCGGCCTGGGCCCGCCGCAGGAAGGCGCTGGCGATGTCCGTCACCCGGTCGCGGGCCGCCTGGTTGATGAGGTCCACAGCCAGCTCCAGCTGCGAGACCGCGGCCTTCTCCGCGAGTTCGGCGAGCTGCCGGGTCGCCTCGGCCGGTCCGCAGTGCAGCCTTTCGATCATGATGCCCTTGGCGAGTTCGATCAGGGCACGGCCGTCGGCCGCCGCATGCGCCGCCTGGACCTCGCCGCGCAGGCGCTCGACGGTGGCGGCCAGGCGGCCGACGGCCGACGACTGGTCCGGCCGGGCGCGCACCGGGCCGGTGCTCCGTCCGGGCTCGGACGGTATGGCCAGGGGGCTCGCGGGGACGGGCGGGACCTGCCCCCGCCCGGTCTCGGGCGTCGGCGACACATCGTCCCCGGGCGGGGGCCCGACGTGCTCGGAAGTGCTCATGATGCTGCCGATTCCTCGATGCGGTGGATGCGTCCGGTGAGCGGGGCCGCGGGTGCCCGGCCGGGCACCCGCGGTCAGGAGTCCAGCCATCGGCGGACACAGGCGAGCAGGTCGTTGGTATCCACCGGCTTGGTGACGTAGTCGCTGGCCCCGGAGGCGAGGCTCTTCTCCCGGTCCCCGGGCATGGCCTTGGCGGTGACGGCGATGATGGGCAGATGGGCGTGCGCGGGCATCTGCCGGATCTCCGCCGTCGCGGTGTAACCGTCCATCTCGGGCATCATCACGTCCATCAGGATGAGATCGATGTCCGGGTGTTCGATGAGCGCTTCGATGCCCTTGCGCCCGTCCTCCGCATGCCGGACGTTCAGGCCGTGCATCTCCAGGATGCTGCTGAGCGCGTACAGATTGCGGGCGTCGTCGTCGACGACCAGGACGGTACGGCCGCTGAGACTGTCGTCGACGGACTGGGGAGCCTGCTGGACCGGCTCCTCCGGCCGCACCAGCGGCAGTACGTCACCGGGCTGCTCGGCGGAGAGGTGCAGGGCGATGCGTTCGCGCAGCTCGTCGAGGCTGGAGAGCAGTTCCAGCGGCTGGGTGCCGGCGCGCTCCTGCAGGATGCGTTCCTGCTCCGCCTCCATGCGCCTGCTGTTGTGCGCGAGGACGGCGACGGTGCGCACGGCGGCGTCGCCGTCCATCGCGTCCAGGAAACGCAGCGCCTCACTGTTGGACATGTCCAGGTCGAGAACCACGCAGTGGAACGGCCCGGCGGCCAGCGCGCCGGCGGCTTCCTGGGCACCGACCGCGGAGATGACCTCGATGTCCTCCGGACGGTCGCCCAGATCCTGCCCACCGGTCAGCTCGGCGACCGCGCTGTCGGCCACGTGGGAGAGCAGCCCGTGGGCACGCTCCTCGATCACCAGCAGCCGGCGGGGCGGCGCCGGGGTGGCGGCGGGCGGACGCGGCCTGCTCTCGCGCCTCTCGCCTCTGTCGCCCGCCGCCGCCTCGATCGCGGGCACCGTGCCGGTCTGCTCCGCGAAGTCGGCGCGCGCCACGGGCAGATAGAGGGTGAAGGCGCTGCCCTGGCCCGGCGCGCTCTCGGCCGTCACGGCGCCGCCCAGGAGGTGAGCGATCTCGCGGCTGATGGACAGCCCCAGCCCGGTGCCCCCGTACTTGCGGCTGGTGGTGCCGTCCGCCTGCTGGAACGCCCCGAAGATCACGGCGAGCTGCTGCTCGGCGATGCCGATACCGGTGTCCTTGACGCGGAAGGCGACCACCGCGCCGCCACGGCGGACGGTGGCCGGCAGTTCGCTGTCCGCGGCGGGCTCGATCCGCAGCTCGACGCCGCCCTGTTCGGTGAACTTGACCGCGTTGGACAGGAGGTTGCGCAGGATCTGCCGCAGCCGCGCGTCGTCCGTCAGCAGATCCACCGGGACCCCGGGCGCGGCACTGATCGTGAAGTCGAGGCTCTTCTGGGTGGTCAGCGGCCGGAACGTCGCCTCGACGTAGTCCAGCAGCCTGCGCAGCTCCACCCGCTCCGGATTGATGTCCATCTTGCCCGCCTCCACCTTCGACAGGTCGAGGATGTCGTTGATGAGCTGGAGCAGGTCCGAGCCGGCGGAGTGGATGATGCCCGCGTACTCGACCTGCTTGGACGTGAGGTTGCGCGTCGGGTTCTGGGCCAGCAACTGCGCCAGGATGAGCAGGCTGTTGAGCGGGGTGCGCAGCTCGTGGCTCATGTTGGCCAGGAACTCCGACTTGTACTTCGACGCCAGCGCCAGCTGCCGCGCCCGGTCCTCCAGCTCCTGCCGCGCCTGCTCGATCTCCAGGTTCTTCGTCTCGATGTCGCGGTTCTGGGTGGCGAGGAGCGCCGCCTTCTCCTCCAGCTCCGCGTTGGACCGCTGGAGTTCCTCCTGCTGCCGCGTCAGCTCCCCGGAACGGGCCTGCAGCTCCCCGGCCAGCCGCTGCGACTCGTCCAGCAGCTCGTCGGTACGCGCGTTGGCGACGATGGTGTTGACGTTGACGCCCACCATCTCCATGAGCTGTTCGAGGAAGGCCTGGTGCACAGGCGTGAAGGAGGTGAAGGACGCCAGCTCGATGATGCCGAGGACCTGGTCCTCGACGATGATCGGCAACACGATCAGACTGCCCGGCGCCGTCTGGCCCAGGCCGCAGGAGATGCTGATGTACGAGCCAGGCACGCCCTCGGCGACGATCGTACGGCGGCTGCGGGCGGCCTGGCCGACCAGCGACTCGCCCAGCTTGAACCGGTCGTGTCCGGTGCCGTCGACGGGCCGGCCGTACGCGCCGACGAGCCGCAGCACGGTGTTCTGCCCGCTCTCCTCCGCCAGGTAGAAGGCGCCGTACTGGGCCGAGACGAGCGGCGTCAGTTCGTCCATGACCAGCTCGGCGACGACCGCGAGGTCCCGGTGGCCCTGCATCAGCCCGGAGATGCGCGCCAGGTTGCTCTTGAGCCAGTCCTGCTCCTGGTTGGCCCGGGTGGTCTCCCGCAGGGACCGGACCATGTAGTTGATGTTGTCCTTCAGCTCCGCGACCTCGCCGGAGGCGTCCACCGTGATGGAGCGGGTCAGGTCGCCCTCGGCGACCGCGCTGGTCACCCCGGCGATGGCCCGTACCTGCCGGGTGAGGTTGCCGGCCAGCTCGTTGACGTTCTCGGTCAGGCGTTTCCAGGTGCCCGACACACCCTCGACCTCGGCCTGTCCGCCGAGCCGTCCCTCGCTGCCGACCTCGCGGGCCACCCGGGTGACCTCGGAGGCGAAGGAGGAGAGCTGGTCGACCATGGTGTTGATGGTGGTCTTGAGCTCCAGGATCTCGCCCCGGGCATCAACGTCGATCTTCTTCGACAGGTCGCCGTTGGCGACCGCGGTGGTGACCTGGGCGATGTTGCGTACCTGACCGGTCAGGTTGTTGGCCATCGAGTTGACGTTGTCGGTCAGGTCCTTCCAGGTACCGGCCACATTGGGTACGCGGGCCTGGCCGCCGAGCATCCCCTCCGTACCGACCTCGCGCGCCACCCGCGTCACCTCGTCGGCGAACGCCGACAGCGTGTCGACCATCGTGTTGATCACGCCGGCGAGCGCGGCCACCTCGCCCTTCGCCTCCACCGTGATCTTCTGCGACAGATCACCCTTGGCGACCGCGGCGGCCACCTGGGCGATGGAGCGCACCTGGCCGGTCAGATTGGAGGCCATCACATTGACGTTGTCGGTCAGGTCCTTCCATGTGCCCGACACGCCCCGCACGGTGGCCTGGCCACCGAGATTGCCCTCGGTGCCGACCTCGCGGGCCACCCGCGTCACTTCGTCGGCGAAGGCGGAGAGCTGGTCGACCATCGTGTTGATGGTGCTCTTGAGCTCCAGGATCTCGCCCCGGGCGTCCACCCGGATCTTCTGCGACAGATCGCCCTGCGCCACGGCGGTGGTGACCTCGGCGATGGACCGCACCTGCGCCGTGAGGTTGTCCGCCATCACATTGACGGACTCGGTCAGGTCCTTCCACGTACCGGATACGCCCTTGACGTCGGCCTGTCCGCCGAGCCGTCCTTCGGTGCCGACTTCGCGGGCGACGCGGGTGACTTCGTCGGCGAAGGCGGAGAGCTGGTCGACCATCGTGTTGATGGTGTTCTTCAGCTTCAGGATCTCGCCCCGGGCATCCACGGTGATCTTCTGCGACAGGTCGCCCTGGGCCACCGAGGTGGCGACCGCCGCGATCGAGCGGACTTGCGAGGTGAGGTTGCCGGCCATGAAGTTGACGGAGTCGGTGAGGTCGCGCCAGGTGCCGCCCACGCCGGGCACCTGCGCCTGTCCGCCGAGCCGTCCTTCGGTGCCGACTTCGCGGGCGACGCGGGTGACTTCGTCGGCGAAGGCGGAGAGCTGGTCGACCATCGTGTTGATGGTCGTCTTCAGCTCCAGGATCTCGCCCCGGGCATCCACCGTGATCTTTTGCGAGAGATCGCCCCGGGCGACCGCGGTGGTCACCTGCGCGATGTTGCGCACCTGCGAGGTGAGGTTGCCGGCCATGAAGTTGACGGAGTCGGTGAGGTCCCGCCAGGTGCCGCCCACGCCGGGCACCTCGGCCTGTCCGCCGAGCCGTCCCTCGCTGCCGACCTCGCGGGCCACCCGGGTGACTTCGTCGGCGAAGGCGGAGAGTTGGTCGACCATCGTGTTGACGGTGTTCTTCAGCTCCAGGATCTCGCCCTGGGCATCGACGTCGATCTTCTGCGACAGGTCGCCCTTGGCGACCGCGGTGGCCACCTGCGCGATGTCGCGCACTTGGGTGGTGAGGTTGCCGGCCATGACGTTGACCGAGTCGGTCAGGTCGGCCCAGGTGCCGGAGACGCCCGGGACCTGCGCCTGTCCGCCGAGCCGTCCCTCGCTGCCGACCTCGCGGGCCACCCGGGTCACTTCCGAGGTGAACTGGGAGAGTTGGTCGACCATGCCGTTGAAGACGGTCGCGATCTCGCCGAGCAGCCCGTCGTCCTCGTCCGGCAGCCGTGTCCCGAAGTTGCCGTCGCGTACGGCGGTGAGCCCCGCGAGGAGCTGCCGCAGCCCCGGCTCCCCGACCCGTGCCCCCGTACGCGCCGACCTCGTCCGCGATGCCGGACGTGTGTTCTCGCCGGCCGTCTCAGCAGCCATGACCCAACCTCGTTCCACTTACCGGTCCCCCTGCGCAGGGCACGACGGCGCTGTGAATCCTGGCCCGAAGACGCGCACACTGTGTCCCACGCCGACACCTCGTGACCTTGCCGCACGGCAAGTACGGCAAAGACTACCCTGCGGTGACACAACGGAAGACCTGACAACCTGACTTTTCGGCGCCTCTCCTTTGTGTGCCGACGGCCCGAACGCCGCCTGCCCCAGAGGCCGCTGTCCGTGGAACGGCACCCGGCATTGCCATGACGGTGGCATATCTTCCTAAGTTCCGTGCATGACGCAGCAATGGTTACCTGCCATGAGCTTGACCCGCGGCCGCGCTCCGTCGGCGGAGGTGCCCCGCGCATGGAGGCGGTAGCGCCGCTCGGCAAGCTGGTGCCCGTCGCCCTGGTCTTCGGGTGCGGTGTCCTGCTGGCGAAGCGGAAAACCGTTCCGGCGGAAAGCTCCAAGGCCTTCGCCGATTACGCCTTCCTCTTCGCCGTACCGTGCTATTTGTTCGGCAACATCTACACGAGCGATCTGGCGGACCTGTTCAACTGGCGGGCCATCGCCGGGTACGCGGCCGCGGCCGGCTGCGCGGACCTCCTCGTCGGCCTGCCGGCCCGGACATCGGGCGTGCGCGAACTGCGCGGCGTGGCCCTGCGCATCATGGCCGCGGTCCAGGTCAACACGGCGTACTTCGCGGTGCCGGTCTTCATCATGCTCTTCGGGAACGCGGCGCCGATCTTTTGTCGGTGCCCATGCCCCTGAAGCCCACGCCAGTCACATGACGGACGTACGTCGGGTCAGTCCGCGGACCGAGACGTCGCGAAGCCGGCCGGGGCGGTCGCCTGACGGGCCGTCACCATGCCGGCGGATTCCCTGCTGTGCGAGCGCGGAGTCTCGACGCGGCCGACCAGACGGGCGATCAGGTCCGCCAGCCAGGGCCACAGGGCGCGGGGCAGGTCGTGCCCCATGCCGTCGATGACGGCGAGCCCGGCACCGGGGACGGCGGCAGCGGTGGCCCGCCCGCCGCTGACGTCGATCATCACGTCTTCGGCGCCATGGATGACCAGCGCCGGAACGCACAGCGACCGAAGCCGTGCCGTGCGGTCGCCGGAGGTCACGGCCGCGACGAACTGCCGCACCATGCCCAGCGGGTCGTGGCCCCGGTCGTAAGCCCGTTCGGCGCGCTCTTTCACCGCGGCCTCGTCGAACGCGAAGCCCGGAGACGCCACGGCCCGCAGGGCCCGGACCTGCCAGGCGAGGAAGTTCCGGCGGTCCTGTGGCGGCGTGCCCAGCACGGTGAGCGCCGAGGGAGCGGGCCGGCCCACGGTGCGGTCACCGGTGGTGGACATCATCGACGTCAGTGACCGGACGCGGCCGGGGTGCTCGATGGCCATCGTCTGGGCGACCGCCCCGCCCAGCGACGCGCCCACCAGGTGGACGCTGTCCAGGCCCAGGACATCGAGCAGACCGGCCATGTCGTCGGCCATGTCCGACAACGTGTACGACACCGAGGAGAGACCCGCGTCCAGCGCCGCCCGCAGGTCGGGAACCGGCGCGTCGGGAAAGTGTGTCGACCGGCCGGCGTCCCGGTTGTCGAACCGGATCACCCGCAGGCCGTGGCCGGCCAGCCCGGTACAGAACCCGTCCGGCCAGGCGGTCATCTGCGCGCCGCCACCCATCACCAGCAGCACCGGCGGCGACTCGTCGTCACCGAAGCACTCGTACGCGACCTGTATGCGCGAGGGGCCGACATTCAGCGCCTGTTGTTCACCCATCGCCGGACCGCCCTCCTGAAAGGAGCTGGACGAGCGTCAACATACCGGGCTTACAGGTGGTTACGTAATCGAAAACAGTTAAACGCTTTGGCAATGGGAAAGGGGTCATGGGTAATCGCCAATCGGCAATGTGTGCGGTAAGGCGGGCACGGCGGCGCTCGGGCCGCTCGCCGGATGGGGCCTGAAGAAGATCCTTTAGGGTGGTCGCACAGCGTCGGCGAACACCTCGCCGCTGACCGCGGTACGAGCCCCGACCCCGACCGGATCACGGGCATTCCGTGCCTTCCCGCACGTTTTCGGTCCGCTCGGTGGGCCCGGCGCAAGAGGTGAGACTCCAGGACATGAAGAACGAACAAACGGACCGGCCCGTCGCTCTGGTCAGTGGGTCCACGTCGGGAATCGGGGAGGCCGTCGCCCGGCGGCTGGCGGCGGACGGGATGCGGGTGGTCGTGCACTCGCGGCGCAGCGCGGAGGCCGGGGAGGCGCTGGCCGCGGAGCTCGGCGGGATGTACGTGCGGGCGGACCTGGCGGTGGAGGAGGAGGCCCGGGGGCTGGTCGCGGCGGCGCTCGACCGGTTCGGGCGGCTGGACGTGCTGGTCAACAACGCGGGCATCAGCCGGCCGATCCCGCACGACGACCTGGCCGCGGCGTCCCCGGCGGACTGGCGGCAACTGCTGGAGGTCAATCTGATCGCGCCGTGGGTGCTGTGTACGGAGGCCCTTCCCGCGCTGCGCCGATCGCCCGGGGGCGGCAGCATCGTGAACGTCACCAGCCACGCCGGGGTGCGCCCCAAGGGCTCCTCGGTGCCGTACGCGGCGAGCAAGGCCGCGCTGAATCACGTGACCCGGCTGCTCGCGGCTGCGCTCGGGCCGGACGTCCGGGTGAACGCGGTGGCGCCGGGCCTCGTGGACACGCCCATGACCAAGGACTGGGCGCAGGCGCACGAGCTGTGGCGGGACCGTGCGCCCATGCACCGTCCGGCGCAGCCCGCCGACGTGGCCGGTCTGGTGGCGTCGGTGATCGCGAGCACCTATCTCACCGGTGAGGTCATCGTGCTCGACGGCGGGCTGAACCTGACGTGAGGGCCGCCGGCGCGGCGGGGTCCGGCTGAGAGCCTGTCTTTGAACCCCCGCCTGCGCCCCGACGCCCGGCACGCACTCCCCCGAGCTCTTCGAGCAGGGGGGACCCCCATCGCACGCACCGACCGCCGCTGCGCCCGCCCTTCGGGCGGACGAGGGGGGTTCAAAGACAGGCTCTCAGCAGTCGGTCAGGGGCGGGTGAGCCTTCAGGGGCCCGGAGCGATCCCGGTCGGCAAGTCCGCCAGTTCCCGCTGGTACGGGAACGAACCGGGCTCGTAGCCGCACCACGGCTCCTCCGCGTACGGATCGCCGGTGACGGCATGCGCGCGGGAGCGCGAGCCTCCGCACACGTGGCGGAACTCGCACCGGCCGCAGCGGCCGCTCAGCCGGTCGGCGTCGCGCAGACCGGTGAAGAGGTCCGAGCCGCGATAGATCTCCGTCAGCGGGCGGGTGCGCACATTGCCCGCGCCGAGCGGGAGGAAGCCGCTGGGGTGCACGGTCCCGGTGTGGGACACGAAGACGAAGCCCCGCCCGGCGTTGACGTCCAGGGGCGGCCTGCGGGCCCGGCGCCCGCCGCTGTACAGGCCCAGCTCTTCGGCGCGCTCGCGGAGACGGAGGTAGAGAGGGCCCAGGCGCAGCGCCTCGACGTGGTCCTCGCCCTTGGCGGCCAGTACGGCACGCTGCAGGGCGACGCGGCGGAAGTGGTGGGCCTCGGTGGTCTTGGCGGGCACCGACAGGCCGACGTCGTGGACGAAGTTGAGGACGTCCTCGGTCTCCGCGGGGCTGAGGGCGGCCAGCTTGCTGCCGCGTCCGGTGGGCACGAGGAAGAACGCGCTCCACAGCATGACCCCGTGTGCGCGGACCAGGGCCGCGATCTCCGGCAGGTCGTGCAGGTTGTGCCGGCTGACGGTGGTGTTGATCTGGACCTTCATGCCCAGGCTGCGGGCGGTGTCCCAGGCGTCGAGGGTCCAGCGGTAGACGCCGGGGACACCGCGGAAGCCGTCGTGGAGTGCGGCGGTGGAGCCGTCCAGGCTCAGGGACAGGCCCACCGCCCCGGCCTCGTGCACCGCTCGCAGGTTCGATGCGGTCAGAGTGGGGGTGCCCGAGGGCGAGACGGCGACCCGTACCCCTGCGCGTGTGCCGTAAACGACCAGTTCCAGCAGATCGGGGCGCTGGAAGGGGTCGCCTCCGGTGATGACGAACAGCGGGGCGGGCCGCCCGAAGGCGGCGATCTGGTCGATCAGGCCCTTGGCGGCCCGGGTGTCCAGCTCGCGGGGGTCGCGGTCGGGGACCGCGGTCGCCCGGCAGTGCACACAGGCCAGCGGGCAGGCCCGGGTCGACTCCCAGATGACGATGAACGGTTTGTCCGCCACGGCCTGGTGCTGCCGGCGGACCGGACGGGCGCCGCTCACCGGGGAAGGGGAGGGCACGGGGACGGGGCGGCGGGCCGGCCGCCGGGAGGGGGCGTCCATGGGAGGTGCCTCCGATCAGGTCCCCTCCAGGATGCGGCCGGGGGAGCGCGTACCGCCCGGGGCAGGCGGCCCCGGCGGTGGGTCGTTGGTCCCGGGTGGCCGAAAACATTCGGGGTCCTGTGGCCCTGCGCCGCGGGACGCTTCGCCCACCGTGCCCCGTAACAGGGCGATTTAACGTTCGGATTTATGGAGAACGAAAAGATCGGCGGCCCGACGGCGGCCGACGGAGAACACGGCTGGCCGCTGGCCGGCCGGCGGCTGCTCAACCGCCGCGAGGTGAGCGAGGACGGCCGCGCCGTGTTCGGCACGGGGGACCCGCGGTGGGAGGGCTTCTACCGCGACCGCTGGGCCCACGACAAGGTGGTGCGCTCCACGCACGGGGTCAACTGCACCGGGTCCTGTTCCTGGATGGTCTACGTCAAGGACGGGATCATCACCTGGGAGCACCAGGCCACCGACTACCCGTCCATCGGTGCCGACTGCCCCGAGTACGAGCCACGGGGCTGCCCGCGCGGCGCGTCGTTCTCCTGGTACACCTACTCGCCCAGCCGGGTCCGCTACCCGTACGTCCGCGGCGCGCTGCTGAAACTGTGGCGGGAGGCGCGCCGCCGGCTCGGCGACCCGGTGGCCGCCTGGGCGGAGATCACCGGCGATCCGGCCAAGGCCCGCGCGTACAAGAAGGCCCGGGGCAAGGGCGGGCTGGTGCGCGCCGACTGGGACGAGGTGGCCGAACTGGTCGCCGCCGCCCAGGTGCACACCGTCAAGACGTACGGTCCGGACCGGGTGGCCGGGTTCTCGCCGATCCCCGCGATGTCGATGGCGTCCTTCGCCGCCGGTGCGCGGTTCATGTCCCTGATCGGCGGCACGCTGCTGTCCTTCTACGACTGGTACGCGGACCTGCCCGTCGCCTCGCCGCAGGTCTTCGGCGACCAGACGGACGTACCGGAGGCCGCCGACTGGTGGAACGCCGGGTACCTGATCATGTGGGGGTCCAACATCCCCGTCACCCGGACCCCGGATGCCCACTTCCTGACCGAGACCCGCTACAACGGCACCAAGGTCGTCGCCGTCAGCCCCGACTACGCCGACAACGTCAAGCATGCCGACGAGTGGCTGGCCCCGCACCCGGGTACGGACGGGGCCCTGGCGATGGCGATGGGCCACGTCATCCTGCGCGAGTTCCTCGTCGACCGCGCGACGCCGTACTTCGAGACCTATCTGCGCCGGTTCACCGACGCCCCCTTCCTGGTGACGCTGCGCGAGCGGGACGGCGACCTGGTGCCGGACCGCTTCCTCACCGCGGCCGACCTCGGGGACACCGGCGAGAACGCGCGCTTCAAGACCGTCTTGGTCGACCGCCGCAACGGCGATCCGGTGGTCCCCAACGGGTCGCTCGGCTTCCGGTGGGGCGAGGAGGGCAAGGGCCGCTGGAACCTGGAACTGGGCGAGACCGATCCCGAGTTGAGCCTGCTGGAGGGGGCCGAGGGCACGGCCACCGTGGCGCTGCCGCGCTTCGACGAGGGCCCCACCGAGGGCGGCGGGGTGATGGTGCGCGGCATCCCGGTCCGCACGGTAGGCGGCCGGCAGGTGACCACCGTCTTCGACTTGATGCTGGCCCAGTACGGGGTGCGCCGCCCCGGGCTGCCCGGTACGTGGCCGGACTCGTACGAGGACGCCACCCAGCCGTACACCCCGGCCTGGCAGGAGACCATCACCTCGGTCCCCGCGGCCCAGGCGGCCCGTATAGCGCGGGAGTTCGCGCGCAACGCCGAGCGCACCGAAGGCCGTTCCATGATCGCCATGGGCGCCGGGACCAACCACTGGTTCCACTCCGACACCATCTACCGCGCCTTCCTGGCCCTGACGGCCATGACCGGCTGCCAGGGCGTCAACGGCGGCGGCTGGGCGCACTACGTGGGCCAGGAGAAGGTCCGCCCCGTCACCGGATTGCAGCATCTCGCGTTCGCCTTCGACTGGCAGCGGCCCACCCGCCACATGGCCGGCACCTCGTACTGGTACCTGGCCACCGACCAGTGGCGCTACGAGGCGTTCGGGCCGGACGAGCTGGCCTCGCCGCTGGGCGAGGGGCGCTTCGCCGGCCGTTCCACCGCCGACTGCCTGGCCCAGGCCGTCCGCATGGGCTGGACCCCCGGCCACCCCGGCTTCAACCGCAACCCGCTGGACCTGGCCGACGAGGCGGCCGAAGCGGGCCGCCCGGTGGCCGAGCACATCGTGGAGGGGCTGACGTCCGGCTCCCTGCGCTTCGCCGCCGAGGACCCGGACAACCCGGCGAACTTCCCGCGCGTACTGACCGTGTGGCGGGCCAACCTGCTGGGCTCCTCCGGCAAGGGCAACGAGTATTTCCTGCGCCATCTGCTGGGCGCGGACGCGGCCGTGCGCTCCGAGGAGACGCCTCCGGACAAGCGGCCCCGGGACGTCGTCTGGCACGAGGAGGCGCCCGAGGGCAAGCTCGACTTGCTGGTCTGCATGGACTTCCGGATGACCTCGACCGGACTGTTCGCCGATGTCGTGCTGCCGGCCGCCACCTGGTACGAGAAGGACGACCTGTCCAGCACCGACATGCACCCCTTCGTGCACGCGTTCACCCCGGCGATCGCGCCGCCCTGGCAGGCACGGACCGATTATGACACCTTCCTGACCATCGCCGACCGCTTCAGCGAACTGGCCAAGGACCACCTCGGCACCCGTACCGACGTCCTGGCCGTACCCCTCCAGCACGACACGCCCGACGAACTGGCCCAGCCCGGCGGCGTCGTGGCCGACTGGCAGGCCGGCGAGTGCGCGCCGGTCCCCGGCCGCACCATGCCCAAGCTGGTGACCGTCGAACGGGACTACGCGGCGGTGGCGGACAAGATGCGCGCCGTCGGCCCGCTCCTCGACCGGCTCGGGACCACCACGAAGGGTGTCACCGTCCGTCCGGACGAGGAACTGGAGCGGCTGCGGCGGACCAACGGCGTCCGGCGCGGCGGCGCCGCGGCCGGACGGCCGTCGCTGGCCACCGCCACGGACATGTGCGAGGCGATCCTCGCCCTGTCCGGCACCACCAACGGACGGCTGGCCACCGAGGGTTTCAAGGCACTGGAAGAACGTACCGGCACCGAGATGGCGCACCTGTCCGCCGAGCGGGAGGCGGAACGCATCACCTTCGCCGACACCCGCGTCCAGCCCCGCTCGGTGATCACCTCGTACGAGTGGTCCGGCAGCGAGACCGGCGGCCGCCGCTACTCCCCGTTCGTCATCAACGTCGAGCACCGCAAGCCCTGGCACACCCTCACCGGCCGCCAGCACTTCTTCGTCGACCACGACTGGATGACCGAACTCGGCGAGCAGCTGCCGGTCTTCCGCCCGCCGCTGAACACCGCCCGGCACTACGGCGACGAACACCTGGGCGAGGACGGCCGCGCCGAGGTGACGGTCCGCTACCTCACCCCGCACTCCAAGTGGTCCATCCACTCCGAGTACCAGGACAACGCCTACATGCTCGCGCTGTCCCGGGGCGGCCCGGTGATCTGGATGAGCACCGCCGACGCGGAGAAGATCGGCGTCAGGGACAACGAGTGGATCGAGGCGTACAACCGCAACGGCGTCGTCGCGGCCCGCGCGGTGGTCACCCACCGGATGCCCGAGGGCACCGTGTACATGTACCACGCCAAGGACCGCACGGTGAACGTGCCGAAGACCGAGGTCAGCGGCGTACGCGGCGGAATGCACAACTCCCTGACCCGGCTGCTGCTCAAACCGTCGCACCTGGCGGGCGGCTACGCCCAGTTCACCTACGCCTTCAATTACTACGGCCCCACCGGCAACCAGCGCGACGAGGTCACCGTCATCCGCCGCCGCGGCCAGGATGTGGAGTACTGACATGCGCGTCATGGCCCAAGTGGCGATGGTGATGAACCTCGACAAGTGCATCGGCTGCCACACCTGTTCCGTCACCTGCAAACAGACGTGGACCAACCGCACCGGCGTGGAGTACGCCTGGTTCAACAACGTCGAGACCAAGCCCGGCGTCGGCTACCCCCGCCGCTACGAGGACCAGCGGCAGTGGAAGGGCGGCTGGCAGCTGGACCGGCGCGGGCGCCTCGTCCTGCGCTCCGGCGGCCGGCTCAAGCGCCTGGGCTCCCTGTTCTCCAACCCCGACCTGCCGGCCATCGAGGACTACTACGAGCCGGTCACCTACGACTACGACACCCTCGTCAACGCCCCCGCGGGACAGGACGTCCCCGTCGCCCGCCCCCGCTCGGTACTCACGGGGAAGCCGACCGCCATCACCTGGGGCGCCAACTGGGAGGACGGCCTGGGCGGCGCGGCCGAGACGGCGGCCGGTGACCCCAACCTCAGCGGGGACCTGGCCGGAAAGGTGAAGTTCGAGTTCGAGCAGACCTTCCTGTTCCACCTGCCGCGGCTGTGCGAACACTGCCTCAACCCGGCCTGCGTCTCCGCCTGCCCGTCCGGGGCGATGTACAAGCGGGCCGAGGACGGCATCGTCCTCGTCGACCAGGACCGCTGCCGCGGCTGGCGGATGTGCGTCACCGCCTGCCCGTACAAGAAGGTCTACGTCAACCACGCCACCGGCAAGGCCGAGAAGTGCACCTTCTGCTTCCCGCGCGTCGAGGCCGGACAGCCCACCGTCTGCTCCGAGACCTGCGTAGGACGCCTGCGCTACCTCGGCCTGGTCCTCTACGACGCCGACCGGGTCGGCGAGGCCGCCGCCGTGGCCGACGAGCAGGACCTGCTCGACGCCCAGCGGAACGTCTTCCTCGACCCCGCCGACCCCGGGGTCCGCGCCGCCGCCCGGCGGTCCGGCATCCCCGAGGACTGGATCGACGCCGCCCGCCGCTCACCCGTACGCGCCCTGATCAGCGAATACAAGGTGGCCCTGCCGCTGCACCCGGAGTACCGCACCCTGCCCATGGTCTGGTACGTACCGCCGCTGTCCCCGGTCCTGGACGCCGTCGGCGAGGCGGGCGGCAACGCCGAGGACCCCGACCACGTCTTCGCCGCCGTCACCCGCCTGCGCATCCCGCTGGACTACCTGGCGAACCTCTTCGCCGCCGGGGACACCGACGTCGTCGCCGGGGTGCTGATGAAACTGACCGCGCTGCGCAGCCACATGCGGCAGCGCACCCTCGGCGAGCAGGGCGACGAAAGCGCCCTCAAGGCCGTCGGACTCACCTCCGCACAGGCCGAGGACCTGCACCGGCTGCTGGCCGTCGCCAAGTACACCGACCGGTACGTCGTCCCCGCCGCCCACCGGGAGGACGCCGCCGCGCTCAGCGCGATACAGGACCGCTGCCCCGTGGAGAGCACCGACGCTCCGTCCGGCACGGAGCGCAAGGTCATGCTCGGCATCCCCACCCTGCGGCGGCGTACCGCCACCTCGGACACCATCGCGGGAGGAACCGCGTGAGCGCCCTGCGTACGCGCATCCGCCCGGCGGCCGGGCGCCGCGGCCGCCCCGGCCCCGAAGAGGCCGCTGAGCGCGGGCTCCTGATGCGGCTGCTGTCGCTGCTGCTGCAGTACCCGGACGCCGAACTGACGCAAGAGCGGGACGCGTTGACCGCCACCGTCAACGCGCTGCCGCCGTCGCCCGCCGCCGCGCACCTCGCCTCCTTCACCGCCTGGTTCGCGGAACAACCGGCCGAGGCGCTGGAGAGCCATTACGTGGAGGTCTTCGACCTGCGCCGCAAGAGCAGCCTCTACCTCACCTACTACCTGCACGGCGACACCCGCCGCCGGGGCATGGCCCTGCTCGCCCTCGCCCAGACCTACCGGGCCGCCGGCTGGAGCGCCGACAGCGGCGAACTCCCCGACCACCTGCCCGTCGTCCTGGAATTCGCCGCGCTGGCCGGGCCGCGCGCCGGAGAAGCACCACTGCGCAGGCACCGGCGCGGCCTGGCACTCATCCACCACGCCCTGTCGGACATCAAGTCCCCCTACGCCGGGCTGATCGCGGCGCTGCTGTCCCTGCTGCCGCCGGCCGGCGCCGCCGACCTGGAGGCGGTGGCGAAGCTGGCAGCCGAAGGGCCGCCGGCCGAGGACGTCGGACTCGACCCGTACAGCGGCACCGGCTTCGCCCCGCCCGGCACGTTCGTACCGCCCCCGCCTGCGCAGCCCACCCTGATGCCCCCTCTGACCGGCCCCACGGACCCGGAGACCCGCCGATGAGCGCCGCCGACAGCCCGCTGACCGCGACCAGCGGCACCGACCTGCTGCTGTGGGTCGCCGTTCCCTACATCTGCCTGGCCGTCTTCGCCGCCGGGCACGTCTGGCGCTACCGCAAGGACCAGTTCGGCTGGACCAGCCGCACCAGCCAGCTGCTGGAACACCGCTGGCTGCGCTGGGGCAGTCCGCTGTTCCACCTCGGCGCGTTCGCCGTGATCGGCGGGCACGTCGTGGGCCTGGCCGTCCCCGCTTCCTGGACCAGGGCGGTGGGCATCGGCGAGCACACGTACCACACCGTGGCGGTGGCACTCGGTTCCGTGGCCGGGCTGGCCATGGTGGCGGGCCTGGGGATGCTCAGCGCCCGGCGCCTGCTGGCCCCGCGCATCCGCACCCGGACCAGCCACAGCGACAAGGTGCTCTTCCCGCTGCTGGCCCTCACCGTGCTGCTGGGCATCGCCGCCACCGTCGTCCACAACATCGCCGGGGGTGGATACGACTACCGCTCCACCGTCTCGGTCTGGTTCCGCGGACTGTTCCTGCTGCAACCGGAGCCCGGCGCCATCTCGGACGCGCCACTCCTGTTCCGGCTGCACGCCCTGACCGCGTGCCTGCTCTTCGCGGCCTGGCCCTTCACCCGCCTCGTCCACGTGTGGAGCGCGCCCATCGGCTATCTGCGCCGCCCGTACCTGGTCTACCGCCGCAGGACGGCCCTCCCGGCGCACGACCGGACTCCCGTCGCCGCCGCCCGGTGTGCGCCGACCGGGCCCGGGGCACCGCGGTGAACCGGCGGAACGGGCCGCCCGGACGAATGGCCCGTCCTCCGGTGGGCGGGTGCGAAGAAGCTGGAAGCCGGGAGCCGCGGAACGGCGACGGGACCCCGGGCCCCGCGCCGGCCGGCTCCCCAGAACGACTCGCACCACTTGCACGACTCGATCGAGAGGTACACGATGCGCCTGCTTGAGGACACCGCCGGCACCACACCGTCGAGGCCGGCCGGCCCCAGCTCCCCGGCCGGCCGGCCGGAGATGATGCTCACGCTGGCCACCCTGGGCTTCGCCGTGAACTTCTGGGCGTGGGCGCTGCTGAGCCCGCTGGGCCCGCGTTTCAAGGAGGCCCTGGCCCTCAGCTCGTTCGAGCAGTCCCTGCTGGTGGCGGTGCCGGTCGTGGTGGGGTCGCTCGGACGGATCCCGGTGGGCGCGCTGACCGACCGGTTCGGCGGGCGCGTGATGTTCCCCCTGGTGTCGGCCGCGACGATCGTGCCCGTGCTCTACCTCGGACTGGCCGGGCACTCCTCGCTGATCGCCCTGCTGATCGGCGGGTTCTTCCTGGGTATCGGGGGCACCGCCTTCGCTGTCGGCGTGCCGTTCGTCAGCGGCTGGTTCCCGCCGGAGCGGCGCGGGCTGGCGATCGGTGTCTTCGGCGCCGGCATGGGCGGCACCGCTGTCAGCGCGCTGACGACCGTCAAACTGGTCGACGCGCACGGCATGGCCAACCCGTTCCTGATCACCGCCGTGGCACTCGCCGGCTACGCCGTACTGGCCACCGTGCTGCTGCGGGACGTGCCCGGCCGCACCGTACCGACCGAACCACTGGCCCGCCGGATGGCCGACACCGTGCGCCTGCCCGTCACTTGGCAGGCATCCGCCCTGTACGCCGTGGCGTTCGGCGGATACGTCGCCTTCTCCGTCTATCTGCCGACCTACCTGAAAACCGGTTACGGACTCGGCCAGACCGACGCCGCCAACCGGATGGCCGGCTTCGTCCTGCTGGCGGTGGCCATGCGCCCGGCCGGCGGCTGGCTGTCGGACCGTATGGGCCCGGTCCGCGTCCTCGCCGGGACCCTGGTGGTCGTCGTGGCGGGAGCCGCCGTGCAGTCGGCGACCCCACCGCTCGCCCCGGTGGGCACCATCGCCTTCCTGGCCATGGCCGCCGCGCTCGGCGCGGGCAGCGGCGCCACCTTCGCGCTGGTGGCCCTGCTGGCCCCGGCGAACAAGGTCGGCTCGGTCACCGGCGTGGTCGGCGCCGCGGGCGGCCTGGGCGGCTTCATCCCGCCGCTGGTCATGGGCGCCATCTTCAGCGCCTCCGGAACCTACTCCCTGGGCCTGGTCCTGCTGGCCGTGGTCTCCGCCGCCGCCTTGGCGTTCACCGTCACCAGGGTGCGGCGGGCCGCCGCCCACGCAGGTACGGCCACGGACACCACGCACCTCGGGTGAGCGCGACGGCGCCATGGCGGAAACGTCACCTCGATGGCTGCACCGGCCCGGCGAACCCCCGCCGGGCCGGTGCCG
Organism: Streptomyces sp. NPDC033221; assembly: GCF_055577005.1. NCBI lineage: Bacteria > Bacillati > Actinomycetota > Actinomycetes > Kitasatosporales > Streptomycetaceae > Streptomyces > Streptomyces sp. NPDC033221. The sequence goes on from NZ_JBVIQN010000014.1 coordinate 39,285, forward strand.
CTTCGGGTGCGGTGGCCGTATTTCGCGTGGACAGTGCCCCTGAAGCCGTTCGCGGTGAACCGATCACTATGCGAAACACGGCGTCAACTGCAGGTGTATGTCAAGGACGGCATCATCACCTTGGAGGCGCAGCAGACCGCCTACCCGTGGGTCGGCCCCGGCCGCCCGGAGGCGGGTGGGGCGGTACCGGGCCGGAGGACCGGGGAAGAAGGGCCGTCCGGCCCTGGCTCTTCGGCCCTGGCGTGCGGCAGGCTGCACGTGGCACCGCCCGTGGGGGCGGGCCGGACGAGCAACATCGGAGCTGCGTGATGACGGAAAACCCTGCCGACGCCCGGACGAAGGCACCGGTCAGCGTCTTCCTGCTCGACGACCACGAGGTGGTGCGCCGTGGAGTGCACGACCTGCTGGACGCCGAACCGGATCTGACCGTGGTGGGGGAGGCCAACACCGCCGAGCAGGCGCTGGTACGCGTACCCGCGCTGCGTCCGCAGGTGGCGATCCTGGACGTCCGGCTGCCGGACGGCGACGGGGTGAGCGTCTGCCGCGAGCTGCGCTCGCAGCTGCCGGACCTGGTGTGCCTGATGCTCACCTCGTTCGACGACGAGGAAGCGCTGCTGGACGCGATCATGGCCGGGGCGGCCGGTTACGTGCTCAAGCAGATCACCGGAACCGACCTGGTCAACGCGGTACGGACGGTGGCCGCCGGCCACTCGCTGCTGGACGCCGGAGCGACCGCCCGCGTCATGGCCCGGCTGCGGGGCGAGACCGGCCGGGAGGAGCCGCGGCAGCAGGGCCTGCCGGGGCTGAGCGACCGGGAGCGGGAGATCCTGGCGCTCGTGGGGGAGGGACTGACCAACCGGGAGATCGGCAAGCGGCTCTACCTCGCGGAGAAGACGGTCAAGAACAACATCTCCCGCCTGCTGGCCAAACTCGGCGTGGAGCGCCGGGTCCAGGCCGCGGTCATCGCCACCCAGGCACTCGCGGCCGCCCCGGCTCCCCGTACGAGGGCCGCCGCCGCGCCCCGCGAAGGCGGCCCGCGACTCTGAGCCGGTCATCGGATTGCGGCCGAAGGACTTGGCGAGGGCACCGGCCTCCCCCGGGCTTCGGCTCCCCGGTCGGACGGCGCGGCGCCGGGCGCGGCCGGAGAGCGTCCGGTCAGCCCTGCGCCCGCCGTAAGGGCCCTGAGTGCGGTGCCGTGGCGTCACCCGCGCGCGGGACGAGGCGGCTGACCACGCCCACCACTCCGTCCACCCGCCAGGTCAGGCCGATCGCGGCCGGGATGTCGTCCTCGTGCGTGAGCGTGCCCCGCAGGGTCACGAGACCGTCCCGTACCGAGACCCGCACCTCGTCCGGCGGCACGTTCAGGATGCTGCCCAGCACCTCGCCGACCACCTCGGCGCGGATCTGCTCGTCCGGCCGCAGAAAGACCCGCAGCAGGTCCCGGCGGGTGGTGATGCCGATGAGACGGTCCTCCTCGTCCACGACGGGCAGCCGGTCGACGTGCCGGCGCTGCATGATGCGCGCGGCGTCCACGACGCGGTGCTCCGGGTGCACGGTGACCGCCGGTGTCGTCATCACCTCACCCGCCGTCGTGCCGCCGGTGGTACCGCCGCGGGCCGGGCGGCGCGGTGCCGGACGCGGCCGCCCGACGGCGGCCTGGCCGCCCGCGGTCCGGTGGCCGGGGGGCGCCGGCAGATCCGTCCGTGACACGACCCCCATGACCTTGTCGTCGCCGTCCACCACCGGCAGGCCGCTGATCCGGTGGACGTCGAGAAGCCGGACCAGTTCCTTCGCCGGGGTGTCCGGGCGGGCCTGTACGACCTCCCACGTCATCACCTCGCCCACGGTGTGGTTCTGCACGGCGATACCTCCCTCCGTCGGTGCCTCACGGGCCCGTCCCGCGGACCGGCCGATCTCCCCCGCCGATCGAGTCTCGTCGAGGACGGGACCGCGGAGCAGGGGCCTTTCCGCCTCCGTAGGAGGGCCACTTGCCCCTCCGGCGCACCGCGGGCGAGATCCGGACGGGACCGGGCGACCCGGGGGCCGAAACCGCTGTTCGAACAGGGATACGCTGACCGGGTACGGCGGGCGACCGAAGAAGGAGGACCGGTGGGCACGCAGGAGTCGTTGTCGCGGATGCCTCAGATGCGACTGGACGAGTTGCTGGAGGAACTGCAGGCGCGCATCGACGCCGCACGCGGCACCCGGGACCGGGTGCACAGCCTCCTGGAGGCCGTGGTCTCGGTGGGGCGGGAACTGGACCTGCCCCAGGTGCTCCGGCGCATCGTCGAAGCCGCCGCGCTGCTGGTCGACGCGGAGTACGCGGCGCTGGGCGTGATCGGCCCGGACGGCAAGCGGCTGTCGCAGTTCCTGACCGTCGGCCTGACCCCCGAGGAGGTCGCCGCGATCGGGCCGCTGCCGGCCGGACACGGGCTGCTGGGCGAACTGATCCGCAACCCCGAGCCGTTGCGGCTCACCGACCTCGGCACCCATCCGTCGTCGTATGGGTTCCCCGCCCACCACCCGCCGATGCGCACGTTCCTGGGCGTGCCGATCCGGGTACGTGACGAGGTCTTCGGCAACCTCTACCTGACCGACAAGCGCGGCGGGCACGACTTCGACGCGGAGGACGAGTCGGTGATCTCCACGCTGTCGGTCGCCGCCGGTGTGGCCATCGACAACGCCCGGCTCTACGAGGGGTCGCAGCGCCAGCAGCGCTGGCTGAAGGCGGGCGCGGAGATCACCAACAGCCTGTTCTCCGGTATGCCGCGCCTGGAGGTCCTGGAGCTGATCGCCCGCCGGGCGCAGGAGATCACCAGGGCCGAACTCGCGGACGTCTGTGTCCCGATGCACGACACCGGCGACCTGGTCGTCGAGCTGGCCCTCGGCGGGCACGGCGACAAGCGGCGTGGCCTGGTGGTCCCCGCCGACGGGACGCTGTCGGGCGCCGCTCTCACATCGGGCGGCCCGGCCACCACGTCCGGCCTGGCGCGCGACGACCGATACAGCGCCGGGCCCCGGCGGTTCGACGGTCTGGGGCCGGCGGTGGCCGTGCCGCTGGGCAGCGAGAGCGGCAGCGCCCGGGGCGTACTCCTGCTGGCGCGCGCCGAGGGGGAGGCGGTGTTCACCGAGGAGGAGCTGGAGCCGCTGCGCGCGTTCGCCGGGCAGGCGGCCCTCGCCCTCGAACTGGCCGAGCGCCGGCGCGACGCCGAGCAGCTGGCCCTGCTGGAGGACCGCGACCGTATCGCCCGCGACCTGCACGACCTGGCCATCCAGCGGCTGTTCGCCACCGGTATGACACTGCAGAGCGCCGCAAGGCTGGTCGATCACGCGGGCGCGGCGGAGCGGGTCACCCGGGCGGTGGGCGACCTGGACGAAACCATCAAGATCATCCGGTCGACCATCTTCGGCCTGCGGGTCAGGGAGGAGGACACCGCACCGAGCCTGCGCGCCCGGGTGGCACGGGCCGTGGGGGAGGCCGGTACGGCACTGGGCTTCCCGCCCCGGCTGAGCATGGAGGGCCTGCTGGACACGGACGTACCGGTCCAGGTCGCCGATCACGTCGTGGCGGCCCTCACCGAACTGCTGAGCAACGCGGCCCGGCACGCGCACGCGACCCGGGTCGAGGTGGCGCTCCAGGCCACCGGCGACGAGGTCGTGCTGACCGTGACCGACAACGGCAGGGGCATCCCGGAGACCGGGCGGCGCAGCGGTCTGGGCAACCTGGCCGAACGGGCGGCCAGTGTGGACGGGGTGATGGAAATCCTTGCACCCGCCGACGGCGGAAGCCGGATCGTGTGGCGCGCTCCGCTGTCCGCGGGCGCGTAACGGGCCGCCCGGCCTGACGCCACTCCGGCAGGCCGGGCCCGCCGTGGCAGGTGCCGTGGTGGGCCCGGACCCGCGTGGGCAGGCCCAGGCCCCCGTGTACGACGGGCCGTTCAGCCGCCGGGAGCCGACGGCTCAGCGCAGCTCGCCGCCCGCGGCACACACCGCGACCGCGGGCTGCGCCACCAGCCGGAACCCGGTGACCAGGTCCGGCTGGATACGCAGGACGCCGTTCATGGTCTGCGCCACCCACGGCCGCAGCAGGTCCTCGTAACGGGCCACCTGCGCCGGATCGGCCACCAGCCGGGCGTACCCGGTGACGATGACGCTCCAGCCCAGATGGGTGAGCGGGTCGATGGCATCGGCTTCGTACGCGACCACCAGGCCCGCCTCGCCCGCGGGCGGCGCGATCGAGGTGAGCGTCGCCCCGTCGTTGAGCCGGACGACGATCTCCTCCCCGTCGAGGAGGTGGTTCACGGGACGGATGGCCGGCAGGGCGTTCTGGGTGAACACGAGTCGGCCGAGCGGGACGCTGCCCAGCAGCCGCAGCGCTTCGCCCCGGGGCAGCTGCTGCATCCCCCGGGGAGCCACCGGCGCACGGCGATCCTGGACCTGCTGCGTGTCTTCGTCGTTCATCCTGCACACCCTCTGCTCCGGCGGCGCTCGTCCGGACACTCGTTGCCTGACTGTCCAGCCTTGCCGAGGCAAGCTCTTGACAACAGGGCCGAACGGACCCCGAAGCGGGCCGTCTCCTCAGCCTGTCTCAGGAAGAGGACGCTGCTGTTCGCCATCGGTGCGGTGACCTGTGGTTTCAGGAGTCAGAACAGGCTTTCAGCGGCCGAAATGTGACTGCAACTGCTCAGGGAGACGTTCGCCCTGGATCCGGATGCCGGCCGCGGCCTCTTCGATCCGGTGTAGGTCACCGGTTGTCAGCTCGACATCGAGTGCGCCCAGGTTCTCTTCCAGGCGGTGCAGCTTGGTGGTGCCGGGGATCGGCACGAACCACGGCTTCTGCGCCAGCACCCAGGTGAGAGCGATCTGGGCCGGCGTGGCTCCTTTGTCGTCGGCAATCTGCTGCAGCAGGTCGACCAGCACCTGATTGGCTTGCCGTGCTTCAGGGCTGAAGCGCGGAAGCAGGCGGCGGAGGTCGTTGTCGGCAAGCGGCGTGCTGGAATCGATCTTGCCGGTCAAAAATCCTTTGCCGAGCGGGCTGTAGGGCACCAGACCGATGCCCAGTTCCTCCAAGGCCGGAATGATTTCGGTTTCGTGCTCGCGCATCCAGAGCGAGTACTCGCTTTGCAGTGCCGTCACCGGCTGCACGGCGTGGGCGCGACGAATCGTCGCGGCACCGGCCTCGGACAAGCCGAAGTGCTTCACCTTGCCTTCGGCGATCAGCTCCTTGACCGTGCCGGCCACGTCTTCAATGGGCACGTTGGGGTCGACGCGGTGTTGGTAGAGCAGGTCGATGCTTTCGGTTCGAAGGCGCTTGAGCGAGGCCTCGGTCACTTGGCGGATCTGCTCGGGCCTGCTGTCGACCCCGGACATCGGGGTCGGCCCGTGCTCGCCGTGCCTGATTCCGAACTTGGTGGCGATCACCACCTGGTCGCGGACCGGCGCCAGCGCCTGACCGACCAGGTCCTCATTGGTGAACGGGCCGTAGACTTCGGCCGTGTCGAAGAACGTCACGCCGTGGTCAACGGCCGCCCGCAGCAGCTTCGTCATCTCGGCTGTGTCCTGCGGCCGGCCGTAGAAGAAACTCATGCCCATGCAGCCGAGCCCGAGAGCCGAGACTTCGAGGCCTTGCCCTAGTGTGCGTTGTTGCATTGGAGATGCTCCTGGGGTATCGATCGTCCGGCTCCCGCCTATTTCGTGTTTAGCCGGGAGCCGGTAGGGAAGTTGGGAAGCCTTCCGGGACGCCGGCGAGACCCTGGTGATACAGGCGTGCCCTCAACGCTATGGCCTTGGAGTGCACTCCAAGCAAGCGGAACAGATACGAGGGCGTTTTCTCCCGTTGTTTCATCCCGAATCAGCTTGTCACTTGACGATCGGTGTTGGCTCTCCGTGGTTTCGTGCCGACTTTGTGATGGGAGGGGCGGCCGTATGCCTCGCCGGTCGCGAGGACGCGGCCAACGTCGTGACGGGCGTCCGGACTGCGGGTCTACGAACCAAGAGATCGTTCTGGCCCGGGTGCCGAGGGCTTCGGTGCGCTGGCTGGAGATCCGGTCTTCGTGCGCAGGTCAAGTTCGAGCCGCGCCCGACCGGGGCCAGGGCGCAGGCTCTTACGGATGGGGCACCACGGCCACCGGGCACGGCGCATGGTGCAGCGCCGCGTGCGCGACCGCGCCGATCTTCCTCAGGTCGCGGCGGCCCGGGCTGCGGCGTCCCACGACCAGGAGCCGGGCCCGCGCGCCGGCGGACAGCAGAACCTGTCCCGCGCCGTGCGCCCTGGGCCGCGGCCGCCGCGAAGGCGAACTTCAGCAGCGGGTCGCTCTCCCGTACGTCCTGCACCCCCACCACCACTTCGTCACGCGTCTGCCCTGTCTCGTCGTGGCCCGGGCCGCGGACGAGGACCACGGGGGCGGTCGTCTGCCGCAGCACCTGCAGTCCCACGGAGCCGAGCAGATAGCCGACCAGCGTGCCGTGGCCGCGCGAACCCAGGACCAGCAGGTCCGCGGCGGAGGCCTCGGCGATCAGGGCCGGGACGGTCTCGGCCGCCAGGACCTCCCGGCTGACGGGCAGTTCGGGGAAGTCCTCGGCCACCCGGGCCGCGGCTTCCCGCAGTACGTCCGTGGCCCAGCGGCGCTGTACCTCTTCGTCTGCCGCGACCGGCACGTCCAAGGGACGCCACACCCACGCGTGGACCAGCCGCAGACGCGCTCCGCGGCGAGTGGCCTCGGCGGCGGCCCAGTCGGCGGCGGCGAGACTGTGGTCGGTTCCGTCCAGTCCGACGGTGATGGTGCCGGTCATGCGGGCCTCCTGGGGCGGGAACGGGAGTACGTCGTACTCCCACCCTCCTGGCCCGGCACAGCCGTGGGGACGGCCCCGAAGTCCCGCGCCCGGGGACCAACGGCCCTCAGGGGTGCCCGGTCACCAGGGCACGACCTGCCCTTGGTGGTCGACGAAGTGGAGGCCGGGCTTGCCCCGGTGGTTCTCCATCGTCTCCACGACGCCCGGCACGCTCTCCGCCACGCTGAGATCGGCGTCCGGCCCGCCGAGTTCGGTACGCACCCAGCCCGGGTCCATGAGCAGCAGCGTCCGGGCGTCCTCGGCGTACCGGGCGGCGTAGCTGCGCATGAGCTGGTTCAGCGCGGACTTGCTGGCCCGGTACAGATCCTGCCCGCCGTCCGTGTTCAGGGTGAGGCTTCCCTGGTCGGAGGACATCACGCCGATGGTCCCGGCCGGCGCGACCAGTGGGCGCAGCCGTTCCACGACCCGCATCGGGCCGAGCGCGTTGGTGACCATGACCTCGGTGAACATGTCCGTGGGGACCTCGCCGATCGGGAGGTCGCCGCGGGTGATGGCGGCGTTGACGAAGAGCAGGTCGAGGGTGCGCCCGGCCAGCCGGTCGCGCAGCGCCGAGATCTGATCCGGATCGGTCATCTCCAGCGATTCGATGGTCAGCCGCCCCTCGGACGCTTCGGCCACCTCGTGCAGGCCGGTGCGCCGGCTGCCGCGTACCGTGCCGATGACGTCCCAGCCGCGGCGGAGGTATTCGGTGGCGATCCCGAGCCCCAGGGTCCGGGAGGCCCCGACGACGAGGGCGGTCTTGGTGGTGCCGGTCATGTGATTCCTATCGTGGGTCAGGTGCGAGCCGAAAGCGCCGTACACGGCGGTGGCCGGCCGGCGGACGTCCGCCGGCGGGCGGTCGCAACGCGAGGTGCCCCAAGTCTCCGAAGGGCCCGGCCGGGCGTCCAATACCCTTCCGACCGCATTGATACCGTCACGGCATGGATGCGGATCTGGACCTGGACCTGCGGAAGCTCCGCTACTTCGTCGCGGTGGCCGAACACCGGCACTTCGGCCGGGCGGCGCAGGACCTGTTCATCGCGCAGCCGGTCCTCAGCCGGCAGATCCGCGCGTTCGAACAGGAGCTGGGCTGCCGGCTGTTCACCCGGACCACGCGCAGCGTCGAGCTGACCCCCGCGGGGCAGCAGCTGTACGACGAGTCGCGGCGGATCACCACGGTGGTCACCGCGGCGCTGCGGCGCGTGCAGGAGGCCGAGCAGGGTGAACAGCGGCTCGTCGTCGCCTTCTCGCCCGGACTGCACGTGTCGGAGGCGATACGGGCCTTCACGGCGCGCCACCCGGAGATCGACATCGACGTCTTCCCGCTGCGCTGGTGGGAACAGGACGCGCCGCTCCGCGACGGCCGCGCGCACGTCGGATACCTCCGGCGCCCCTTCGACGACTCGGGGTTGCGCACCGTCCCCATCGGCCACGAGACCAAGGTCGCCTGCCTGCCCGTGACGCATCCGCTGGCCGGCCGGGTCACCCTCACGGCCGCCGATCTCGACGGTGAGCCGATCCTCGACGCCAGGTCCCGGCGTACGTCCTCGCTGGACGAGAAGTTCGAACTGATCGCCTCCGGGCAGGGCATCGCCCTCGTGCCCCTCAGCGTCGCGGGCTCGTACTCCCGGGCCGACCTCGTCTACCTGCCCGTGACCGACGCGCTGCCCGTCGAGACCTGCCTGGCGGCACCGGAGGGCAACGGCACGGGCCCCGTACCGGCCTTTCTGGACATCGCCACCGCGACACTGCGCCCCGTGGCGAGGGCCTGTCCCGAGAGCCGGGCCTGACCCTGCCGGACTTCGTCGAAGCGGGCGAGCACGAGGCGCGCCATGGCGTCCTGGGCACCGAGCGGACCGGCGGTGCACATGCACCCCGTACGGGCGGCCTCCGCGGCGAGACGGTCGGAGAAGCGGCCGGCGGCCATCAGGTAGGGAAGGACCGCGATCCGCGTACGGCCCTCGGCCCGCAGGTCCCGTGCCGTACGGGCCAGGGACCGGTCTTCCTCGCCATCGGCTCCGGAACCGGCGCAGAGCAGGGCCGGCCGTACCGGGACGATGGCTCCGCGCCGGGCGCTCAGGACCGTGCCCAGGTGCCGGGCAGCGGCGTAGCAGCCGTCGTTGCCGCCAGGCCGGCGTGAGCCCGCGGCGGCCAGGACGACGGCGTCCGCCGGGGAACCGGCACACGCCTCGGCCTCCTGGAGGCGGTACATGAGCGCCTCGGTCAGCAGTGGGTGCGGCGCCAGCGGTTTCGCGGCGCGGGCGGGACCGAGCAAGGCGGGAAGGTCCACGGTGAAATGAAAGCCCGCCCCAAGCAGCAAAGGCACCACTATGGCGGGCACGTCGTGCAGGGCGGCCACAGCCTCGTCGACCGTGGGGCGGTGAATGTCGAAATACGCGGTCTCTACCCGCAGCGCGGGACGCAGCTCGCGCACACGCGCCAGCAATTGGCCGGTTTCCCTTTGCGCCCGGGCCTCGCGACTGCCGTGCGCGGCAGCGATCAGCACAGGTGAATTGGAGGCCATACCGGCACGCTAATGAGGTGTTCCCACCGCGGCAATGCACTGCTGGTCCCGACTGCACAGGGACGAAAGGTCCTGGTCAGAGGGCCCTTCGGCGGACGGGGAGGGCAACGGGCGGGCATAGTCTGAAAGTGCTGCGGCCCGAGAAGGCGCGGGTTTTGGGCGGCAGCCGAAATCGCGGAAATACGCTTCCCGTCGCCAAGCAGCTGGCAGGAGTGCTCACATGGTGTCATCCGATCGGCCCACCCTTGTCCTCGTCGGTCACGGCATGGTCGGCCAACGGCTGCTGGAAGAGCTGGCCGTACGGGACGCGCTCGCCGGCCCGGACAGAACGGACGACGCGGGAGACGGCGAGCGGTGGCGCGTCGTGATCCTCGCCGAGGAGGAACGCCGCGCCTACGACCGCGTACACCTCTCCTCGCTCTTCACCGGCACCACCCCCGAGGAACTGAACCTCGCCGAACCGGACTTCTTCGAACGCCACGACATCACCCTGCGTCTCGGCGACCCGGCCGCCGCCATCGACACCGCCATCCGCACGGTGACCACCCGCCGGGGCGCGGCATGGCACTATGACGCGCTGGTGCTGGCCACCGGCTCATACGCCTTCGTCCCGCCGGTCCCCGGCCGGGACGCGCCCGGATGCTTCGTCTACCGCACCGTCGAGGACGTCCGGGCCATCCAGGAGGCGGCGCACGGAGCCCGCACCGCGGCCGTCGTCGGCGGCGGGCTGCTGGGCCTGGAGGCGGTGGGGGCCCTGCGCTCGCTCGGCCTGGAGACCAGCGTGGTGGAGGCCGCGCCACGGCTGATGCCCGGTCAGGTGGACACCGGCGGCGCCGATGTGCTGGCACACACCGTCGAGGCGATGGGCGTCCACGTGCACACGGACGCGGCGATCACCGAGGTGTGGACCGGCGAGGACGGACGGGTACGCGGCCTGTCGCTGTCGGACGGCGGGAGCGTCCAGGCCGACATCATCGTCTTCTCCGTAGGCGTACGGCCCCGCGACGAACTCGCCAGGCAGGCGGGCCTCGACGTCGCGGACCGCGGCGGCATCGTGATCGACACCCGGTGCCGTACCTCCGTGCCGGAGATCTACGCGCTCGGCGAATGCGCCCGTGCCGCCGACGGCAACGTCTACGGACTCGTCGCGCCCGGCTACCGCATGGCGGAAGCCCTGGCCGACACCCTGACCGGCGGACAGGGCAGCTTCACCGGCGCCGACACCTCCACCAAACTCAAGCTGCTGGGCGCGGACGTCGCCTCCTTCGGCGACCCCTTCGCCCCGGACGCCGGCGGCTCGGTGCTCTGGGCCGACTCCGGCTCCGGTGTCTACAAGAAGCTGGTACTCGGCCCGGACGGGCAGCTGATGGGCGGCATCCTGGTCGGGGACGCCGACGCGTACGGCACCCTGCGCCCCCTGGTGGGCGCCCAGCTGCCCGGACCCGCCGCCTCCTTCCTGCTGCCCGCCGGCGGGTCGGGGCCGGTCGACACCACCGCGGTGCTCCCCGACGACGCGGTGATCTGCTCCTGCAACGGCGTCACCAAGAAGGCGCTGCGCGACGCCGTCCACGCCGGGGCGCACGACCTGGCCGCCGTGAAGAAGTGCACCGGCGCCGGCACCCAGTGCGGAGGCTGCGTCGGCGCGGTGACGTCGATCATGGAAGCGCAACTGGCGGCCGAAGGCGTCGAGACCGGACCGGGCGGACTGTGCCCGGACTTCACGCAGACCCGGCGGGAGCTGTACGAGATCATCCGGGTGACCGGCATCGACAGCTTCTCGCGCCTGGCGGCGGAGTACGGCGTTCCCGGCCCGGACGGCAAGCCGCCGCACGGCTGCGCCGTCTGCCGCCCGACCGTCGCCTCGCTCCTCGCCACCCTCGGCCCGGAACTGGGACTGCACCACATCCTGGACGGCGAACAGGCCGCCCTGCAGGACACCAACGACCTCTTCCTCGCCAACCTCCAGAAGGACGGCACCTACTCCGTGGTGCCCCGCCTGCCGGCCGGTGAGATCAGCCCCGACCACCTCGTCGTACTCGGCGAGGTGGCCCGCGAGTTCGGCCTCTACACCAAGCTCACCGGCGGCCAGCGCATCGACCTGTTCGGCGCCACCGTGGACCAGCTCCCGGACATCTGGCGCAGGCTGGTCGACGCCGGCCTCGAATCGGGCCACGCGTACGGAAAGTCCCTGCGCACCGCGAAGTCCTGCGCCGGCTCCCGCTGGTGCCGCTTCGGACAGCGCGATTCCGTCGGCATGGCCGTGGAGCTGGAACTGCGCTACCGCGGACTGCGCTCCCCGCACAAGCTGAAGCTGGCGGCCTCCGGCTGCATACGCGAGTGCGCCGAGGCCCAGAGCAAGGACGTCGGCGTCATCGCCACGGCGAAGGGCTGGAACCTGTACGTCGGCGGCAACGGCGGCGTCAAACCCCGCCACGCCGATCTCCTCGCCCAGGACCTGGACGACGCGGAACTGACCCGCGTCATCGACCGCTTCCTGATGTTCTACATCCGCACCGCCGACCGCCTGGAGCGCACCGCGGCCTGGATCGAACGCATCGACGGCGGTATCGACCACGTCCGGGACGTGGTCCTGCACGACTCCCTGGGGCTGGCCGAGGAACTGGAATCCCAGATGCAGCGGCACGTGGACGCCTACCGCGACGAATGGCGGGCCGTCCTGGAGGACCCGGCGAAGCTGCGGCGCTTCACCACCGCCTTCCCCGCCCCCGCCGGTCCGGCCGCCCCCGGACACGTACAGGTCCGGACGGACGAGGGCGACTGGCAGTCGGTCTGCCTGCTGGAGGAACTCGAACCGGGGCGTGGCGTGCCGGTCCGCGTCGGCGACGACGGAGAGACGGTCGCGCTCTTCCGCTCCCCGGACGGCGAGGTCTTCGCCGTCTCCGACACCGACCCCGTCTCCCGGGCCGGGGTCATCTCCCGCGGTATCTACGGGGCGGTCGACGGAACGCCGGTGGTGACCTCACCCATGTACAAGCAGCGGTTCGACCTGCGCAGCGGCGCCTGCCTGGACGATGACGACCAGCACCTGCCCGTCCGGGCGGTACGGGTGCTCTGACCAGTGAAGACGTCTTGCAGGTCAGACGTCGGGGCGGGGCCGGCCGGGGGCCGGCCGGGGGCCGGCCGGTCACCCGCCCCCGCGCGTCCCGTCCGGCCTCTCCTCGATCTCGTACGCGAAGGACACGTCCTCGGTACGGCACAGTCCCGGCTCCTGGTGGTGCCCGCCCGGGGCGGCCGCGCCGAAGCGCTCGTGCGGAAGGCGGGTGGTGCGGAACACGCAGAAACTCTGGCCGGTGGACCCGGAAAGCAGCCTGGTGCCGGTGCTCATGAGGACGGCGACGGCTCCCAGGGCGTCGGCCGCCGGTGTGCGCTCGTCCGCTGTGGCGAGCAGGGTTACCGCTTGCCCGGCCTCGCCTGTCCCGGTCTCCGTGGCCAGCAGCCGGGCGAGGGACGGCTCCTCTTCCCCGTGGTCCGCCGACACCCAGACGGCCAGGTCGAGGGAGCCGCCGACCGGCCCTTCGTACAGGGGGAAGCGGTCCGCCGTCGGCTGCTCGGCGCCGCGTGCGCGGGCCGTGTGATGGGTGGCCGCACAGTACGGGGTCTGGCCGCCGCCGGGCCGGGTGATGACCAGGGAGTCGATCCGCACGGACGCCGTGCCCAGGGTGTGACCGGCATGCAGCACAAGGTCCCGCAGGCTGACCGCGACACGGGCCGGTGGCGGGGTGACGGCTTGTGGCGGTACCAGCCGGTACGACAGGCCGGGCCGCTCGTCGACGGTGAACGGCGGCTCCTCGCCCGGGCGGGGCCGGGAATGCAGGTGGAAGTCGAAGCGCCGCACCTGGTAGCGCACCTGATCCGGCCAGACCCTCGGCCGGGCGTCGCGCTCGCCGACGGCGATGCTCTCCACCAGGCTCTGCAGCTCCGAGCCGCACGGTTCCGTGCGCGCCACGGCGGCGCCGGGCTGGGTGAGCGGGGTCAGGCTCTGCGGCCGGTCGGTGACGATGACGACGAACGTCTCCGGGCGGGGCGGGCCGGCCGGAAGGTCGTCCGGCCAGTACAGTTCGATGCCGGCGAGCGCGTGCGAGGCGGGCAGCCGGAACAGTTCGTAACGCCCGTCCGGGTCGATGCCGATCCCCGAGGGCTCCGCCGTGGAGAGCAGCGTGACGGCCCCGCGCAATCCGATGTCGAAGACGGAGACATAGCGTTTCGCAGTGCTCCGATTGTGCAGGCGCACCACCACCTCGTCGCCGTTGAAGAGATGCGCACCGCTGCGTTCGAGCGGCTCCTCACCGCCGTCCGCGAGCAGCCGTACGCAGCCGGACTCCACGTCGCCGTCGAGCTCCGCGGTGCCCGTCCCGGAGCCGAGGCCGCGCAGATGTGTGGCACGGGCGAGCTGTCGGAGGTCGGCGGCCAGCACGTCCAGGTCCTCATCGGCGCGGGGGCGGGCAAGGAGCGGTTCGCCGTGCCGGTCCAGCAGGTGCAGGCCGTCGTCCAGCGCCACCGTGGCCATGACGGGCTCGCCGCCGTGGCTGACACGCAGGAAGGGGGAGAGGCCGAGCGTTTCCGCCACCCGCGGATGGCTGGGGTGGTCCGGCGGCACCACGGCGACAGGCCGGCGGCCGAGCGCCACCCGCAGGGGGTGGGCCTCGACCCCCGCGGGCAGGTCGGCGGAAAGAGCGGCATCCGGCCGCAGCCGCGCCCGGCCGCCGGCGACCAGGTCCACGGTGGCGGTGGCCGACGGCGCCGTACGGTCACCGCCCGGGGGCACGATCGCATACTGGTCCCCTTCGCCGATGCCGAAGAGTTCCGCACCCTCCAGGAGCATGGCCCCGCCTTCCACGAGCACCGGCAACGCCCCGGTGACGTCTTCCTCCCTTAGCTCGAAGAGGAACCGGCGCGTCGGCCCTTCCGCGTCCGGCCGCTGGCCCGGCGACAGCACGGCGACCGCGGGACGCAGCAGTCCGATCAGCCGGTCCCAGGTCAGCGCCCCGCTGCCGGGCTGCCGCAGCAGGCGGGCGAGCGTGCTCGTCAGCGCGCTGTGATACCCGCCGGAACCCGCCGCCGGCAGCTCGAACGCCGTCTCGTCGGGCGCGCAGGCCACCAGCCGCACCACCGAAGGGTGCGACTCGGCGTGCGCGGCGCGGGTCGCGGGAGCGGCGCGGGTGGCCGTGCGCCACGCCGCTGCCACGGCTTCCCACCCGAAGGAGCCGGGCCGGGGGTCGGCTTTGGGGAGCTGCGCCGGGTCCCGCGCCATCCGGGCCGCGTGGCAGCAGTCGAGGATGGTCGTGACGTTCTTCGTCTTCTCGCTCAACTGCCTTTGCAGGGCACTGAGTTCCTCGGCCAGCAGTCCTCGGAAGGCGTCCCCGGGCCGATGGAGGTCCGTCGGGCAGAGGTACTGCATCCGGTCCGGCAGGCCGGTGTCCCGTGACCATCCCGGTTTGCGCAGGCGGCCCCCGTGCCCCGTGTAGTACACCACCGCCGCGTCACCCGCGGCGGTATCGGCGATCAGCGCCCGGTACGCGTCGATGACGCCCTGGCGCGTCGCCGCCTCCTCGTGGACGAGGGCGGTCGTCTCGAATCCGAGCGGAGTCAGGACGCTGTCCATGAGCCGGACATCCGCGTGGACGCCGCGCAGGTTTCCGGTACGGCAGCCGATGAGCAGTGCTCGTTTGCGCATATCAGTCCCCCGGGGACGTGTCGTGACAGCCGGTACGGTCCGTGCTCATGGGCTTTCGGCTTGCTGGGCGCGGGGGCCGTCCGCGCCTCCGATGTGGATGAACGGTGCCCAGTGGTACGGGATGTCGGGCTGTGCCGCGCGCACGGCCGCGGAGGGCCGGGCGTCCCGCGGGCCGGGTGCCGCCGGGCCCGTACCCGCCCGGTCCCGCAGGTGTTCGTACGCCCGGGCCCGTTCCGCCGCGTCCAGGACACGGATCCGCCGCTGGGCGGCGGCCAGCGCGTCGGACACCCCGAGGCCGGACACCAGCTCCTCGTACAGGGCGGTCATCAGGAGGCAGCCTGCCTCGTCGTCCACCGGCCACAGCGAGACCACGACGTGCCGGGCTCCCGACGCGACCGCCGCCCGGGCCAGCCCGACGACATCGCCGCCGGCCGTCGCGGTGCCGCGGCCGGTGTGGCACGCGGACAGGACCACGAGGTCGGCGTTGAGGTCGAGCCCCAGGACGTCACCGACGGCCAGCCGGTCATGCCCCGAGAGGGCCACGAAGCTGCGGTTCGGGCCCTGTTCGTACAGCATTCCGTGGGTCGCCAGGTGCAGGACCGGGCGCCCGGGAGCGGCTTCGGCCACCGCCTCCGCCGTCGCCGCCGAACGGATCAGCGGCGTCGTACCGAGCAGCCGTGCCACGGCCGCGGCCTCCGTCGCCGTCCCCGGCAGGCGCTGAAGTCCCCGGTCCGGGGCGTAGTCCGGGTCACCCACGATCAGCGCGGTGCCGTCGAGCCGGGGCCGACGGCCGGCGGACGTACGGGTGAGCAGCCCGGCGGACGGCAGGTAGGAGACGGTGAAGCGCTCACCCAAGAGCCCTCCGCGCACGGGCAGGGCGTGGAACGGCAGGAGCGACAGCGCCCCGTGCGGCACCACGAACAGCCGTCCGCAGGCGCCGAGCCGGCGCACCACAGGGGTCAGGAGCAGCTCGCTCAGCGCGGCGGCACCGCGTTCGTCGTTGCTGCCGGTCGCGCAGGCCGTGTGGTACCGGCGGACGTCGCAGGCCAGGTCACGGGCCCGGGCCGACGTGCGGTGACAGCGGATCGTGTGCCGTTCGACGGTCCAGACGATCAGTTCGTCGTCGAGCGTCTCGTACATGACGAGCGCGCTGTCCGCCGGCAGCGCCCGCTGGATCTCCGCGACACCGGCATCCGGCCGGGCGAGCCGCCGGTGGCCGAGCAACTGCGGGGCGAGCCGCGCCACCGCGGACTCCGCGTGGTCCAGGGTGTCCTCGGCGGCGAGCACTTCGCGCCGCAGGGCGGCCGAGGACGGAGTGCGCTCAGGATCGGCCGACACTTCGTCGACCAGCCCCTCATAGGTGGCCGCCCAGGCCGAACCGGCACGCAGCCAACGCCGGGCCGCCACTGTCGGCGCACCGGTGGGCAGGGTGTCGAGGGAGCGCGCGACCCCAGCGGCGATGCCACGGCAGCGGTCGGACAGTTCGAATGCGGTGGCCAGCTCGGCCCGCGCCCGGTAGCCGGTCGTCCGCGCCGCCAGCCCGAGGTGGGCCAGGGCCGCCGTGTGGTACATCCCGGCGACGAGCGGGTGATCGGTGGCCGAGGAGCGGAGCGTGTCGCGCACGAGCTGCGCCGTCCGGTGCTCGAAGAGGTCCACCGCGCGCTCGGCCGTCCGCGCCGCGGCCGCGTGATCACCCAGCGCCTCGTACAGCTCGGCACGGCGCGCCGGGTCCTCCCACGGCCGCTCGGCGTTCCGGGCCCGGCCGACGGGGTCCGGGCCGGAGGCGTCGGGGGCGCAGGCGTCCAGGGCGGACTGCGCCTGCCGCGCCGCTTGCGGGTCCCGTACCGCCAGGAAGAGGCTCACCGCGTGGTCGGGGTGGATCCCGCCCGCGGCGAAGAGCCGCCCGGCCAGATCGCGGGCCTCCTGCGGCCGCCCGAGTTCGCCCAGCAGCACCGTACGCAGCAGGTCGTCACCCTGTTCCTCGGCCAGCGCCAGCGCGCCGAGCAGCAGGGTCCGGGCCTCGTCGCGGAAACCGGCCGACTCGGCACGCCGGCCGCGGTAGCGCAGGAGCAGCGTCCGGGTCCGCCGGGCGCTCTCGCGTACCGCCTCGGCCATCTGGCCGGCCGCCTCCCGGTGCCGGTCCGGGAGGGTCGCGCCGAGGGCCTCGACCTCGGCGAGCCGGGCGGCGGAGATCGCCTTCAGGTCGGGATCGGTGAGCGCTTCGGCGGCCTGGTCGAACCTCATCGCGAGTAGGGCGGCGCGCGACCAGTCCGGCACATCGGCCGGGGACCGGCGCAGCCGCGACACCGCGTCGGCGGTGTCGGCGGCGAGCAGCACCGCCGGGGCCCGCCCGTAGTTCGCCCCGCCCACGATGTCGACGTGGGCGGCGTCGATGAGTTCCTTCTCGAAGGGCGCGTCCACCCTGGCGGCGATCCGGCGTGCCAGGCGCAGCGCCCGGAGGGCGGGCAGCGTCGCGCCCGTCTCCCGCCAGGCCCGGCAACGGGCGACGGCCAGCCTGAGCAGCCCGCGGGTGAAGCTGGTGCTGCCGTCCCGTACCGTCCAGCCGGTGACCGCGTCCAGTGTGCCGTCCGGAAGCTGAGCGCCGTCCCCCAGGCGGTCGAGCGCGTGATGGAACTCGATGAGCCGGAGCAGCGCTCCGCCACCGGCCCGTTCGGCCCGTCGTCGTGCCTCTCCGACGAACCGGTCACGGGTCGCCGCATCACCGCTGCGGCGCGCCAGGTGCGCGCGCCGCAGCGCGATTTCTGCACCGCCCAGCTCGGCACCGGCCCGTGCGTACAGCGCGTCGGCCCGTGCGTAGCACGCTTCGGCGACCGCGGAATCGCCCGCCGGGGACGGCGAGACGGCCCCAGGTGCTTCCTCCAGGCGCAGTCCGAGCAACTCCGGGTGGGAATCCGGCTCCAGGGCGAAGTCCCCTTCCACGAGCAGCAGATGGGCGCTGGTCAGAGCGTCGTTCCGGGCCGGCGGCCGGCAGCTCTCCAGGCGAGCCTTTGCCTCTTCCGTACGCCCTGCCCGGCGTGCCACGTCGGCCATGGCCATCCGGTGGTGCGCCACCAGCGCCGCCGCTCCCGACGCCTCGATGTCTCCGCTCAGCTGGTGCAGCAACGCCAGGGCCTGCGTGGCCGATTGCGGATCGCCCGCGATCCGGGAGTTGTCGGCGATGTCGCGAGCCGACTGCGTCACGGGGACGAGACGAGCCGCCGCCAGGACCACCAGCGCGGCCTCGGGACTGCCCGTCTCCGGTACCTCTCCCGAGGCGTGGTGCATCTCCTCCCACGTCATGACGGCGCCACCCTGCCCCGGGTACCGGTTGAGGTCGAGGGTGAGCGCCGCGAGGCGCAGGCCGGCGGCTGCCGCACCGTCCTCCCGGGAGCCGCCGACGCCGTCGAGCAGCCGCAGCGCCCGCTTCGGCTCGCCCACCGCCAGTGCGGCCGCCGCCGCGACCAGCGGCGCCCCGGTGGCCGAGTTCAAGGGCAGGGGAGCGCCGGTGGACAGCAGGAGGGCCAGGATCTCGTTCGCCGGTATCACTGAGAGCCTCCCGCGCTCATGTGCACGAAGCACCGAAAGGTGCGGCGCGGACTTTGAGGATCAGGGCGATCACCGCGCAGAACCAGCGCGGCCGCGATCAGCACCGGCCCCAGCAGCCGCAGCGCCCGTACGGCCGTCACCCGGCTGCCGCGCCGCCACGTGTTCTCCTGTACCGCCGACGCGTACGCCGCCGCGTCCGACGCCCCACGAGGTCGCGGGCGGATGGCGGCGGTCCTGAAGGGCCGCCTGCATGTTCCTCTCGGAGAGATAGGGAGGCTCCTCCTCGACGCTCAGCGGCGTACCGGCGCCGGGCACCGCCTCGATCGGCTCACTGGGGTGCACGGGATACGCCGCGGAGTCCGAGGTGAAGAACAGCCGCAGCGGTTCGGCGCAGCTGCGCCGAACCGTGTCGAAGAGTTCCGCGGTGGCGCCGTGTGGACGCTTCCTGCACACTACGCCCTCGACGAGCGGTGTCCGCCGGGAACCGTGCAAAGCGAATTCGGTGTCCGGGCCGACATCGGAGCCCAGCAGATATACGACGCGGTAGAGCAGCCAGAGGTGGTTCGTTCCCCGGTCCCGGTATTCCCGCAGATAGACATGGTCGTGCGACACATCACCGCCCGCCACGTCCGCCAGCAGATGATGCTGGTCGTACAGGACGAGGAAACCGGGAGCGACGACAATGAGGAAACCAGTATTGACCGAGCGCGTGATCGCGAAAGGCCAGGCCTCCTGAGCGGGTGGTGTTGTGGTGCCGGTCATCACGAAGCCTCTTCCAGGACGTGCGACCCGGGATGGGCCGCCTCGAATTCCGCCAGCGTCGCGTGGAACATGTCGACCATCTTCAGCATCGCCTCCCATTCCGAACGCGCCCGCAGCGTCCGGCGGCGCGCTTCGTCGACATCGCGTGCGACCTGTTGCCCGTAAACGGAAAGCCGCTCGTCCACATAGGCCACCACCGTGTCCCCCAGGTATTCCTGGACCAGCGCCATCACCGGTGACTCGGCGGCGCGTGCGGCCAGCAGCGCGCGTACCACAGGGACCTTGCGCTGCACCGCCTGGAGCCACCTCAGCCGCCGCGCCTTGGCCCGTAGCGCCTCGTCGTCCGCCGTGAGCTGCGTGGCCACCGACCGCACCGCGAACCCCCTGCCCAGCGAGCTGACGGGGATGAACCGGAGCGTCCCGGCGTCCTTCCGCCGCAGCCGGTTCAGGTAGAAGGCGCTGAAGTCGCGGTCCTGCAGCAGACAGTCGAGCACGGTACGGACCGAATGCCCGGCCGCCTCCAGCAGATCCCACTTGGTGACCACGAAATGCACCACGGTGTTGCTCGACTCGGTCGCGTTGAACACCGAGATGAGTTCGTGCACGAGGAGGAAGTCGCCCTGGAAGCAGCGCAGTACCTTCACACCGTCCAGCAGGACCAGGAGGAACTCCGACTCCTGCGCCCGCTGCCAGAACAAGGCCCCGTGTTCGGTCTGGGCGGCCGTCGCGCGGGTCAGGTGCCCGCCCGCGTAGCCCAGGTAATTGATGGTGAACGGGCTGAACACCCGCCCTTCGTCGGTCCGTACCGAACAGGCGAAACGCCATTCCGAGGTGTGCGCGAAAAGGTTGGGGTTCGGCCAGCCGTCCGGGCTGATGATCCGGCCGAAGATCTGGTTCAGTTTCGTCGCCTCCTCGGACGGCAGCCTGACGAAGAAACCCACGTCGTCCCGCTGGATGGACAGCCGCCGGAAAAGGCTGGCGAGATAGACGGTCTTTCCGGACTCCTGCGGCCCGAGAACCGTGACGGGAATGGCCGGCATACGGTGCCCCGCTCTGTGAGGTTCGGTGAACCGGGAACACCAGGACGGCCCGCCGCACGGCGGGCGTCCCAGCCCCCGATGGGCACCAGTACAGCGTCGCGGCGGACGGCGTTTCCCGTCTCAGTGCGGGTTCGGGGAACCGTCCCCGGCATCGCGGCCCTCCGGCCCGTCGGGCGCGGGGCGCCCGTTGCCCGGGCGTGCGCGCAGCTCGATCCAGGCCGCGGCCGTGAAGCCCTTCTCGGGCAGTTCGACGTGGACCTGCCGGAAGGCCCGCTCGTCCAGACCGGGATAGGCGTGCGGCACCAGATCGCGGTACAGGCTGTCGGACCAGGCCACCGCCAGATCGGCGTCCGTGCTCTCGCGCAGCGCCGCGCGCAGGGGCCCCGAGTCCAGCACGCGGAACAGCTCCACGACCGCCGTACCGAGGAAGCCGCTCGCGCCCTCGCACGTCAGCCCCTGGTGCAGGCTGGCGCGCATCCGGGTCGGGCCGATGCCGGTGGGGCGCTCCGGGTCGGTGTTGGCGGCGTGCAGCCCCAGCGCGACCCCGCGCAGCAGCCCTGCGACGGCCCCCGGCTCACTGATGCCGGTGGGCAGGACGAGCAGGTACCCGTCGCCGCTGACCTGGCGCCCGCACGCATGCCAGTCCACGGCGGCGTGGGCGCAGGCGGCCCGCGCGGTACGCCACAGGTCGCGCTGGACGCGGGCCATGTGGGTGTTGTTCCGGCGGCTGTAACGCTCCACGTCCAGGGCGAAGAAGAGGCGCCGCAACCATGGTGCGTCCTCCGCGGCGTCCTCTCCGCCCTCGCCTTCCGGACCCCGTACGTACGGCGCCGGGCCGCCGGGCGCCTCCATCGGGTACGGGAGCCCGGGCAGCGGCAGGCGGGCCGCCCAGGCGTCCTCGACGTTCACGCGCAGTCCGGCGTTCCCCCGCGTCCTGGCCTTGCTGCCCACCAACCGGCCCAGGACCGTGCGCCGTACGACGACGTGACAGGTGAAGTGGCAGTACACGCCGGAGCGGCCGGGCGGCAGCCGCAGCAGCACCTGGCACCAGTGGCCGTCCGGGCGCAGGCCCGCCGGCGGCGGACGGAACTCCCACCGCAGACGGTGATGGCCGCGCCCGAAGACCGACACGCGGGTGCCGTCGGGCTGCACGCTGCCGGGCGCGGGCTGCACCCCCAGCGCCTGCGCCCCGCTGTCCCCGAAGTCGAGGCCCACCTGCGCGTCCCCGTACGAGCGGCCGCCGGTGAGCGGCGCCAGGTCGTAAGGGAAGCAGAGCAGTAGGTCCACCGGCCCGTCGGCCGCGGGATTCCCGTGCAGGCGGTAGACCAGCGGGCGGTAGAACCGCACGGAGCTTTCGGGGTCTTCGACCTCGGGCGACTTGCTGCCCGCAGCCGGTTCCCCGGTGTACAGGCCCGCCGTCGCGGCCACGTCGTCGGGCAGGGCGAAGCCGGTGTCGGCGGGACCTTGCCGATGGGCGCCGGCCACTGCGCCGGCCGCCTGCCGGGCTCCTGAACGCGAGGCGTCCGGACGGATGTCGGGGGCCATGGCCCTCTCCTTTCGGTTCGGTGCTCTGCGGTGGCCCGGCGCGCGGCGCACCGGCCCGCTCACCGCGTATCGCGGCCGGACGCTGCGATGTCCCGCAGCGCGGGCAGGGAACGCACGATGATCCGCCGCCTTCCGAACGTCAGGACGCCGAGGCGGGAGAGTTCGTGCAGCATGTGGTGGACCCGCCGTTCCTGCGCGCCGATCAGCTCGCCCCACTCCGCCTGCGTGAGACCCGGCCTGACCAGCAGCCCGTCCGGGACCCGGACCCCGTACTGCTCCGCCAGGTCGAGGACGGCGCTGGCCAGGCGGGCGATGACCGGGCCGTGCGCGAACCGGGCGTGGCGGCGCACCGCGACGCGGCTGCGATGGGCGAGGCTGCGGCTGACCGCCAGCCCCGCGACCGGACTGTGGTTGATCCACCGCAGCCACTCGTCCTGCGCGATCCGCCGGACGAGCATCTGCTGGGCGGCCGTGACCGTCGCCGACCGGGGCCGGCCGTCGAAAGCCGCGGACTCGCCGACCACGTCACCGGCCGCCCTGATGTCCATCAGCGCGGGCACCCCGGAGCGTTCGGTCGTGGCGACCTTGGCGAAGCCGTCGAGCAGCAGCAGGACGAAAGTGTCCGTGCCACCGGCCAGCATCATGATCTCGCCGCGTGCGTGCACGCGAGCGGTTCCGGCCCGCTCCAGCACCAGCCGCGCGGGGCCGGGCGACTCGGGTTCGAGCTTGCGCAGTTCGGCCAGCAGCGTGCCGTCGGCCCAGTCTTCCGCCGGTGTGGTGCGCACCCGCCGCACCCGGCGTACAGCCACATCCTGACTCGGCATCCGTCCCCCCCGTGCTGTTCTCCGCCGGGCGCTCGCCGCACCCGCCGCGTGCACAGCATGTGCCTGCCCGAAGGCCGGGCGACAGACATACCGGGGTGGTGACCGTTATTGGCCTCCAATTGAGTGCAGGGCCCTCGTATCACCGTCGTACGGGTGCCGAACGGGACCGGTTCCCGTACGACGGATTCGGGCCCGGCCGTCGTCACACGGCGGTCGCGTGACGGCGCTTGGCCCGCAACTGCCGCATCAGCTCCATCAGGACCAGGAAGGCGGTCAGCGGCGGTGTGGCGGCGAACAGCAGGCCCACCGCGTCGTTGCCCTGGCTGCCGACGGCCCACAGGCTCCAGGCCAGCGCGGCGGCGGTGCCGGCCAGGGCGATCACCCACGACGGGGTCTCCCGGCGGCCGTCGACGACAGCCGCGGCCACGCCCAGCCCGCCGCAGATGATCAGCCCCATCACCAGTGCGGCGTAGGTCCACTCCGGCGCCTCCAGGACGCCGATCGACGGTGTCTTCGAGCGTAATTGACGGTACGTCAGGAAAGTGCCGCCCACGTACAGGGTGATCAGCACCGCCAGACTCAGCAGTCTCACGAGTTGCCCGAGTACGCCGCGTTCCTCGTCTGCCATGACATCCCCCCGAGGCAGAAGCCTGTATCAGGCCGGATATCCAGCATGCCCGAGTGTTGTCGTGTCCGGAACCGGATGGGGAAGAACTCGGTACGGCAGCACTCCACCTGGTAGGGAACGGCTCGCCACCGCGTCAGCCCAGGCTCGGGGGTGACCAGTCGGCGTGCCGCAGGATGGCCCGGACCGCCACGCCGGACGGGGCCAGCCGGAGAGCCGTGTTGCGCAGGGCCACAGCCGTGGGGCGGGTCAGTTGCTGGCCCATCCAGCCGGCCTGGCGCGCGGCCCGGGCCACGGACTGGCTGCGCGGACGGCGCTCGTCGTCGTAACGGGCCAGTGCCGCTTCGACTGTCGGCCCGCCGGCGAGCGCGGCGGCGAGGGTGACCGCGTCCTCCAAGGCCTGACAGGCGCCTTGGCCGAGATTCGGGGTCATGGCGTGTGCCGCGTCACCGACGAGCACGGCCCGCCCTGCGGTGTAGGCGGGCAACGGCGTCACCAATTCGCGGATGTCGTGGTGCAGGACGGCGTCCGGCCGGGTGGCGTCCAGCAGCGCGGGGATCGGATCGTGCCAGTCGCCGAACCGGCGGCGCACCGCGGCGAGAGCGTCCGCATACCGCGTGCCGGGCGGCGCGTTGAGCACCGCGTGCCACTCGGCCCGGCCGTCGCTGAAGGCGATATGCCCGAACTCGGCGCCCTTCCCCCAGGTCAGCTCGAAGTCCGTACGCAACTCCACCTGCTTCTCCGTGATGGCGCGCAGGACCGTCGAACCACTGTGGACGGGGCCGGGATGGCCCGGGAGCAACCGGCCGCGCAGCCTGCTGTCCACTCCGTCGGCCGCCACGACCAGATCCGCCTCCAGTACGCCGTCCTCGACCGGCACCCGCACCAGGCCGGGGGCCGAGCAGTCGACGGACGTCACCTCGGCCCCGATGACCAGACACGCGGCAGGCAGCGCCGCGCGGAGCAGGCGGTGCAGCACGGCCCGGGGGATACCGACGATCGGCGTGCCCAGCCGGCGCTCCAGCGCGGCTCCGTCCATCCGGGCCAGCCACCTGCCGCCGGGGGTACGGGTTCCCCCGGTGTACTGGGGCCGCGCGGCCGCGCGTACCGCTTGGCCGACGCCAAGAGCGTCCAGGGCGCGGATGCCGTTGGCGTGCAGGGAGATGCCCGCGCCCACATCGGCCAGGACACGCGCACGTTCGACGACCGTCACTTCCCAGCCGATCCGGCGCAGCCCGATCGCCGTGGCCAGCCCGCCGATGCCCGCCCCGACCACTACCGCTCTGCCGCTCATACCGGGCCCCTCTCCCGCCATCTTCTACAGGTGTAGAAGCGCAGCATAGGTCCCGCCTCCACCGGTGTAGAAAGGAGGGGTGCTTGACGACCGACGTACCCTCCTCGCCGACACGGCCGTCACCGTGCTCGCCGAGACCGGCATACGAGGACTGACCCACCGCGCGGTGGACCGGGCGGCGGGCCTGCCGTCCGGCACCACGTCCGCCTACTACCGGACCCGCACGGCACTGCTCACCGCGCTGGTCGGCCGCCTGGTCGCACTGGACCAGGCGGAACTCCAGGACACCGGGAGCCGGACGCCGGCCCCGCGGAGCGGCGAGGAACTGGCGGCCGGCATCGCGGCCCTCGCCGAGCGGCGGCTCACGGGGGAGGGGCGGCGGCGCTCCCTGGCGCGCTACGCCTGCGCCATCGAGAGCGTCCACCACCCCGAGTTGCGGGAAATCCTCGCGCCACGCGAGAACGCCGGCCGCCAGGTCGTGCACGACTTCCTGGCCGCGCACGGCGTCGCGGACGCCGAGGAACGTACCGTCACGCTGCTGACCTGCGTGGACGGCCTGATCTTCGACCGCCTGGTGAGCGGCGGAAGCGTGTCCGGCCGGCAGATCCGCGGACTGGTGGCGGCGGCGCTGCGCTAAGGGGTGCCCGACCGGTCGTGTGAGTGGGTCAGTGGACCGCGCCTTCCCCCAGTTTCCCGGCCCAGTCCCGCAATTCGGGTTCGGCCAGGCTGGTGCCCAGCCAGTCGTGGTCGAGGCCGGCTCCTGGAAGGGACGGTACGACCGCGACGTAGAGCCCGGCAGCGCGCGCCGAGGCGATGCCGGTGGCCGAGTCCTCGAAGGCGACGGAGCGCTTGGGATCCGTACCGAGCGCCTCGCATGCTGTGAGGTAGAGCTCTGGTGCGGGCTTGGGGGAGCGCACTTCGTCGGCGGCGAACGAGTGAGTGAAGCAGTCGGCGAGACCGGCCGACCACAGGGCCGTGTCCAGCAGTTCCCGAGGGCTGTTGCTGGCTACGGCTATGGGTACGGCTGCCCGGCAGGCGCGCACCAGTTCTGTCGCCCCCGGGAGGGCTGTGGCGCCCCGGGAAAGCTCCTTGCGGACTCTTTCGAGGAGTTCGGCGGCGAGTTCGGTCCCGGCGCCGGGGCGCCCGAGGTAGTGGGCCATGGCCTCACCAGCGGCCTCCACGGTGCGCCCGATGACCAGGGCTTTCTGTTCGGGGCCGAAGGGGTGGCCGTGCGCCGCGAAGATGGCCGTTTCCGCGACGGTCCAGCAGGCTTCGGTGTCGACCAGCAGGCCGTCGCAGTCGAAGGCCACGGCCTCGGCGCTGGTGGGAAGCGAGCGCATGGAGATGTCCTTTCACTTCGGGTGATGCGGGTTGTCCGTTTCGGCTGCTGTCGGTGGCCTTGCGGTCACGCCGACCGGTGCCTCACTGTCCGAGCGCGAGCCGGATGCCGAAGGCGGCGATGACCGTGCCGGTGATCCGGTCGAGGCAGCGGCGGGCCGAGGGCCGCTGCAGGCGGTCACGGAGCACATGCGCGAAGGCGATCAGCGCGTACGCCCAGGCGACGGCCAGGAGGATGTGCACACCGGCCATGAGCACGCCTGGAGCGAGGCGCCGGCGGGGACGAACTGCGGGAGCACCGCAACGTAGAAGGCGCCCATCACCGCGCTGCTGACCGCGTCTCATCTCGCATACAGGCTCTTCGTTGGGCCGGAGCGGCGTACCTGGTGTGGATGGGGGGCAGGCTGCTGTGGGCCACCTGGCGCCACTCATCGAACGCGAGCCCGCAGACAGCACACCGAGCGAGGTGAGCACGCCCCAGACCGGCGTGCCGCTCTGGATGCCGATGGCCACGCCCCGGACGCGACGGCGGTGTCCGAGCGCCGCGGTGCGCAGAATGAGTGCGGTATCCAGTCCCGGAGTGAGTGTCAGGAGTCCCACTATCAGGGCGAAAGTCCCTATTGCGGCTAGGGTGATCATGAGCGATCAGCCTAGGCCGGGAGCCATGGAACGTCTACATTCCTGCCCGGTATCGGGCAGGAATGGCACTGTTCGTCGCTGGGTTTTGCGCGTCAAACCTCAGGTGGCTACAACCGACAGCTGATTTCCATCCCGTCCTCCGCCGGGAAGGTCACGCTCTGGTACCCGTTCGCCGTGTCGCGCACGTGGTCGAGATACGGCTGAACGTCTTCGAACGCGGCGTCGTCGGCGACGACGAGACTGCCCGGGGCCAGCCGCGGTTCGAGAAGCCGCAGGACGGGCAGGTACAGGTCCTTCCACCCGTCGAGGAGCAGGAAGTCGACCGGACCGGCATGGCTCGCGAGGGTCTCCAGGGCGTCGCCCTCCAGCACCGTGACCACGTCGTCGAGGCCCGTCTCGGCGAAGGTCCGGCGGGCGGAGGCCACCTTGTTGCGGCTCATCTCCGTGGTCAGGACCCGGCCCGCTCCGTTGTCGCGGACGGCGGCGGCCAAGTACAGCGTGGAGATGCCGAAGGAGGTGCCGAACTCGACCACGGTGGCGGGCCGGACGGCCCTGACAAGGTTGTAGAGCAGCTTGCCGCCGTCGGCGGAGATCGGCATGTAGATCTCATCCGCCGCGTCGGCGCGCTCCTGGGGAGTCACCGGTGCGCGGCGGGTGGGCCGCCGGGTCCTGGCGCGCGCCGCGGCGTCGCCGTCGCCTGCGGCGCCCTCGAACATGCGGGTCAGGGCGGTGGCGACGCGGGGGTCGGAAAGGGTGTGCGGTCGTATGGTCAAAACGCTGGCTCCTGTCTCGTCTCAGGCGTGGGACGGCTCCCCGGGGTGATCTTCTCGGCGAAGATCACCCCGGGGAGCGTCATCTCAGGCGGTGGTGTACGCGCCGGCTTCGATGTCCTCGACCAGGGACGGCCCGGTGGGCTCCCAGGCCAGCATCCGGCGGGACACGTCATTGGACGCGGTCATGGTCTTGGCGAAGAAGCCGCCGACGAAGCCGAAGTGGGCGCCGGCGTCCTCCGGGGCGATCGCGACCACCGGAAGCCCGAGATGCCGGCCGATGGCCTCCGCGATCACCTTGGTGGTGACGGCCTCCTCGGCGACGGCGTGCAGCCGGGCCCCGGCCGGAGCCTTCTCCAGGCCGAGACGGATGAGCCGGGCCGCATCGCCGCGGTGTACCGCCGACCAGGTGGTGGAGCCGTCGCCGATATAGCCGGAGACGCCCTGCTTGCGGGCGGCGGCCGTGAGGAAGTTGACGAATCCCCAGTCACCGGCGCCGTGGACGCTCGGCGCGAAACGCGTGATCACCGTCCGTACGCCCCGGGGGACGTAGTCCAGCGCGAGGTTCTCGCTGCCGCCCCGGTTCGAGTCCGGGCCGACGGCCGGGGAGGCGTCGGCCTCCGTGGCGGACCGGCCCTGGACGAGGCCGGAGAGCGGAGCGGCGACGACGAACGGGCGGTCGCTGCCGACCAGCGCCTCGGCGAGAGTGTGCACCGAGGCGCGCTCGGAGCGGTCGGACTCGGCCGGGTTGCCCCAGTCGTGCTTGTTGGCCAGGTGGATGACCGCGTCGGTCTGTGCGGCACCCCGGCGCAGGGAGTCCAGGTCGTCCAGGTCGCCGCGCAGGAAGCCGACGCCCTTGGACGCCAGCGCCTGCTCGGCCTGGTCCGACCGGGCGAGTCCGACGACCTGGTGGCCTGCGGCGGTGAGCTCGTCCACGACAGCGGACCCGATCCAGCCGGTCGCGCCGGTCACAAAAACACGCATGGGGATAACTCCGGGTTCGGTAGGGGCTGATGAGGTTCAGCGGTGAGATACCGGTAGTGAGGTTCCGGTGGGGAGATTCCAGCGAGGGGACGCCCGGGCCGGGGGCCCCGGCCCGGGTGATGCCTCGATATCGGAACACCGTGTCTCGAAATTAACAGATACGAGGCACGGTGTCTAGATAGAGGGGGCCGGGAATCCCCTACGGCGAGTTGTGGCGCACGCGTGTCGCCCCGGCGACGACGAGAGCCCCGGCGAGCAGGGTGAGCAGGCCGGCCGCGCGCAAGGCGGTCCCCGCGCCGCTGGTGAACGCCTCGATGACGGCGCCGTGCTCGGCCGGGGCCAGGGGCAGCGCCTCCGCCACCGTGTGGGGAGCCGGGGCGTGTTGACTCAGGCCGACCGGCAGATGATGGGTGAATCCGGCGGTGAGGACGGTGCCGACGACGGCGACTCCCAGTGCGCTGCCCAGTTCCCGGGTCGCGGACTGCAGCCCGCCGGCGATTCCGGCCTGTTCGACGGGCAGGCCCGCCGCGATCTCCGCGGTCAGGCACGGCCCGGCGAGCATGATGCCCAGGCCGATGACGAACAGCGCCGCCGCGTAGACGGGATAGGGCAGGGCCGTGGCGTAGGACAGCCCGAACAGGCCGGCGCTCGTGAGGAGGAAGGCTGCCGCGAGGGTCACGGGCAGGCCGGCGCGGCGGATGAGCCCGGGAACGTAGCGGGTGCCCAGCAGCATGGGGAGGGTCAGCGGAATGATGCCCAGACCCGCCTGCAGAACGGAGAACCCGCGGCCGTACTGGAGTAGTGAGGCGTTGACGTAGAAGAGCCCGAAACTCCCGAAGAAGATGACGGTCATCCCGAAGCTCGCACTGCTGAGCAGCGGATT
The DNA here is from genome assembly GCF_055577005.1 of Streptomyces sp. NPDC033221. Classification (NCBI taxonomy): domain Bacteria; kingdom Bacillati; phylum Actinomycetota; class Actinomycetes; order Kitasatosporales; family Streptomycetaceae; genus Streptomyces; species Streptomyces sp. NPDC033221. The sequence goes on from NZ_JBVIQN010000014.1 coordinate 68,585, forward strand.
GCGGAAGAGCCGGGGATCGAGCATGGGGTGGGGTACGCGCAGCTCCAACAGGAACCAGGCGAGCCCCAGCGCGACGGCGCAGGCGAACGCGGCGAGGGTGACGGTGCTGCCCCATCCCTTCTCGGGGCCCTCGATGATGCCGGTCAGCAGCGCGACGACGGCGGCCACGAACAGCGCCGTACCGGGCAGGTCGAGGCTACGGGCGTGGCGCGCGCTGACCGGCGCGCAGCCCGCCACCCACGCCAGGCAGCAGACCGCGACCAGCGCCACCGCGACGAACAGGAACCGCCACGAGCCGAGGCTGAGCAGCGCGCCGCCGCCGACGTTTCCGGCGACCCCGCCGATGCCGGACGCCGCCGCCCACACCGCCAGCGCGTGGGGGCGGCGCCGGGGTTCTGTGGCGTGGATGAGGATGCCGACGCAGTTGGGCAGTACGCACGCCGCCCCGAGGCCGGTGACGGCACGCCCGATCAGCATGGCGGGCACACTCGGCGCCATGGCCGAGAGGACGGCACCGGCCGCGAATATGCCCAGCCCGGTCAGAAGGGTGCCTTTGCGGCCGAACTTGTCGCCGGCGGCGCCGGCGGGGATGACCAGGCAGGCGAAGGCGACGACGTAGGCGTCGACGATCCACAGCAGGCCGGCCGACGTCGGGTGCAGTGGACTTGCCGCCAGTTTCGGTACGGCGAGGTTGATCGCGGCGACGAATCCGACGACCAGGGCGGTGCACACACTCATGCCGGCGAGCACCAGGCCAGGCCGTTGCGCCTGGCTCACGGGGCGTTCCACCGTGAAGACCATGGGTTGGAGTTCCTTTTCGAAAGCTCCCTGAAGGCGCGGCGGGGCCGGTGCGGAGGGCCGGCCCGGGGTGACGTGCCGTGCGTCGGGGAGGGGTTGACCGGGGGCCGCGGACGGCGACAATAACGAGTCGCCGTGCCTCGTAACCGTAACACATACGAGTCATGCTGACTCGTTATAGTGGTGTCATGGATGAGGAGCACGGCCGCAGTGGACGGCCTCGCAGTGAGCGCGCCCGGGTGGCCGTCCTGAACGCGGTCGACGATCTGCTCGTCGAGATCGGTTACGCGGCGCTGACCATGAAGGGCATCGCGGAGCGGGCCGGCGTGGGCCGGCAGACCGTCTACCGGTGGTGGTCGAACAAGGCGGAGATCCTCTACGAGGCCAGCGCCATCGACGCGCAGCAGGAACTCTCCGTGCCCCTGACCGGCGACCCGTCACAAGACGTCGCGGCCTACCTGGACGCGTTCGTGGACTTCCTCGTGAACTCCCATGCCGGAGCGGCCTACCGGGCGCTCATCGGAGAGGCTCAGCACGACACGGCCGTCGCGGCCCTGCTCTCCTCCAGGGACATCCTCGGCGAGAGCGCCGCGAAGATCGTCGAGCCGGTACTCGGCGCCGGCGACAGCGCACTGTCTGTCGAGCAGGCGACGGCTCTGCTCATCGGCCCGCCTTTCTACCACGTCCTGTCCGGGCGCGGCGCGGAGAGCATCGACACCCGGCAGCTGGCCAAGGAATTCCTGCGCCTCCTCGCCGCCAGCTGACGCCCTGCCGGCTGCGCTCAGGGGCCGGGAGGCCCGGGCGTGGCGGTCCGGGCGGCATGGTGATCCAGCAAACGGGTGAGCAACTGCACGAACTGGTCGCGTTCGGCCGCACTCAACGGCGCGAGCAGCTCGTCGTGCAGGGCGTCCAGGACCGTGTCGAGGTGGCGCAGGTGGCGGCGGCCCCGGGCGGAGATCGTGATGATGTTGCGGCGCCGGTCGTCGGGATCCGGCGCCCGCTCGACGAGCTCCCGCTCGGCCAGTTCGTTGAGCACGCCGACCATGTCGCTGCGGTAGATGCCGGTACGCCCGCTCAGCTCCGTCTGGCTGCCCGGCCCGTGATCCTGCAGCGCCGCGAGCACGGCGTAGTGCCACTTGCGGGCGTCGACCCGGGCCAGTCCCTCGTTGATCAGCCGGTCCGACCGTGCGGACAGTTGTGACAGCAGCCGGCTCGCCCGGCGGCGCAGCCTGTCGGGCGTCTTGAGCGCGCCGTCGTCGGGCAGGTCCGCGGCCTCGGCTCTGATCATGGAGTTCATTCTACCCATTGCGTTAGTCACACTAACGATGTACGTTCGCTCGCGCCGAAACCGTTAGTGCAACAAACGTTGCAGAGCGTTCACGGAGTGACCTTCCAGGAAGGAAAACCTTGCCCACCAAGACACTGCAGATCCCCACCGCGGACGGCCGGACCGACGCTTTCGCCGCTTACCCCGACCGCGGCGGGCGGCACCCGGGGGTACTGCTGTATCCGGACGCCCTGGGCGTGCGGCCCGTACTGAAGGAGATGGCCCGCGAACTGGCCGAGCACGGGTACTACGTGCTCGTCCCCAACTTCTTCTACCGGCACGGCCCCGCACCGGTGGTCGAACTCCCCGAGTACATCGGAGAAGAGGACCGGCACGCGGTCTTCGCCCAGCTGATGCCCCTCGTCGAGGCACACACCACCGAACGCGCCCTGTGTGACGCCGACGCCTATCTCGGGTTCCTCACCGCCCAGCCCGAGGTCAGCGCCGGGCCGGTCGCCGCGATCGGCTACTGCATGGGCGCCGTCCTGGCGATGCGCACCGCGACCGCCCACCCGGACCAGGTGGCCGCCGTCGCCGGATTCCATCCCGGCCTCCTGGTCACGGACGCGCCCGACAGCCCGCACCGCGAGATCCACAAGCTCACCGCCCAGGTGCATCTCGGCCTCGCCGTGGGCGACTTGACGCCCGAGGCCCTCGGCGAACTCAACCAGACCCTGGACGCCGCGGGTGTCGGTTACACCACCGAGGTCTACCCGGACACCGTCCACGGCTTCACCATGTCCGACACCGCAGCCTTCAACCCCTCCGCACTACAGCTCCACTGGGACCGCCTGCTGCCCCTCCTCAGCAGCGCCCTGACCACCGGCTGAGTCTCCGGCGCGGACCCCGGCCTGGCGGATGTGGCCGTACAGGCCGGGCTCGCCCCGGCCCGGTGGGCGAAGCGAGCCGTCGGCCGCTGCCGAAGGCGGTCCGGACGACATTGCCTGACACGGCTCGACGAATGGCTGACCGAGTTGCCGGTACGTCCCGGGCGGGCGTGAAAAGGTGCTCAGCAGAGTCGGCAGGAGAGCCGGCCCGAGGGGGCGGAGAGACGTCAGCGTGAGGAGCTGCTGTGCCGCGTCATGCCACCCCCCGCCACTACCTGATGTGCCGGCCAACGTACTTCGAGGTCACCGAGGCCCGCACCCCGTGGATGGACCCTGACGAACCGGTGGACGCCGACCTGGCCTGCCGACAGTGGGAGCAGTTGCGGGACCGTCTGCGCGCCCTGGGACACACCGTGGAGGAATTGCCACCGCGCCCAGGGGCGCAGGAAATGGTCTTCGCGGCCAACGGCGCCACCATGATCGATGGACGTGTGCTGGGTGCGCGCTTCGCCCACCGCGAACGCATGCCGGAGGCCGCGGCCCACCGCGCATGGTTCCTCTCGCACGGCGTCACCGTGTTCCGGGAGCCGGAGCACCCCAACGAAGGCGAGGGGGACTACGCGCTCACCTCGTCCTGCCTGCTCGCCGGCCACGGATTCCGTACCACTGTGGCCTCCCACGCCGAGGCACAGGAATTCTTCGGCCGCTCCGTGATCGCCCTCGAACTCACCGACCCCCGCTATTACCACCTCGACACGGCCCTGGCCGTCCTGGACCCCGCGGCTGACGAGATCATGTATTACCCGGGAGCCTTCTCCGCGGCCGCCCGTACCGTGCTGCGCCACCGCTTCCCCGACGCGCTGCTCGCGGACTCCGACCACGCTGCGGCCCTGGGGCTGAACGCCGTCTCCGACGGACGGCATGTTCTGCTGCCCGCGGCCGCCCACCGGCTGGGCCCCGCCCTGCGCGCCCGCGGATACGAACCGATCGGCATCGACCTGAGCGAGCTCGCCAAAAGCGGCGGCGGCGCGAAATGCTGTGTGCAGGAACTCCGCGGTCCCGCCCCGCACTGACGCGCACGCGAAACCACCTCCGGGCATCGGCCGAATGCAGCAAGGTGCTCCGCCGCCGGCCGTCGCTGCCCGCCCTGCGGTTTCCGGCCTCGGCATGATGGGACACATGATCTCTACGCGGGTGCTGGATCTGACGCACGCCTTCGGCCCTGGACAGCCGCGCGAACCGGAATTCGACGACGAGCAGCGTCACCCGGAAATGACCATCGAGCGGGACGGCTTCGACGCGGTCTACCACCGCATCGCGGGTTCATGGGGCACCCATGTCGACGCCCCCGCGGAGATGGTCGCCGGGGGCCGCACCATCGACGCCCTGCCGGCCGAGGACCTGGTGCTCCCGCTGGTCGTCTTCGACATCTCCGACGCCGTCGCCGCCGACCCCGACCGCTGTCTCGTCCGGGACGACGTACGCGCATGGGAACAACGCCATGGCCCGGTTCCCGCGGGTTCCTTCGCCGCCTTGCGTACGGACTGGTCCCGCAGGTGGCCCGACACCGACGCGATGCGCAACCTCGACCCGGACGGGACCTCCCACACCCCCGGCTGGACCCTGGACGCCCTTCGCCTCCTCCTGGTCGAACGGTCCGTCACCGCCATCGGCCACGAGACCATCGACGCCGATCCCGGCCTGTGGACCACCGGGGAGGGGCCCGACGGCGCGACGGCGGTGGAGAACGCCCGCCGCCGGTACGCCTGTGAGGCCTATGTGCTCGACCACGACCGCTACCAGGTCGAGCTGCTCGCCAACTTGCACGCCCTTCCGCCGACCGGTGCACACATCGTCGTCGGCGTCGGCAAGGCCCGCGACGGCACCGCCTTCCCGGCCCGCGTCCTGGCCCTGCTTCCGTAGGCAGAGCTTGGGGGAGCGCGGCAAGGTGAGTTCGCCGCCGCCTGCCTCAAGAGGCGGAGTTGTCCGTAAGGCCAAGGAGCAGCCCGCCGGTTCGTGCCCCCGCACCAAGAATCCAGGGGCCCGCCCTACATACGCTGCGGCTGATTCCTTCGCGAAAGGCTCCGCCGTGTCCCTGGACCTGCACCACCGCGCCGTCGTCGCCGATGCCCACAACGACCTCCTCATGGCCGTCGCCGCCCGCTCCCCGGAACGCTGGGGCGCCTTCTTCCGTGACCGGTGGCTATCGCAGCTGCGCGAGGGCGGCATCGACATCCAGGTCCTGCCGGTGTTCATCGACGACCAGTACCGCCCCGAGGGGGCGCTCCGGCAGACCCTCCGCATGATCGAGTGCGCTCATGTCCTGGCCGAGGCCAACGCCGACCGGGTCGCGCTGTGCGTCGACGGTGCCGGCATCGAAGCGGCCCTCGCCGAGAACAAGACCGCCCTCGTTCTCGCGCTGGAGAGCGCGCCGGGCATCGACGCCTCCGTCGAACTGTTTCCCACCCTGTTCCGGCTCGGCGTGCGGATCGCCTCGATCGCCCACTGGGGACGCACCCCGCTCGCGGACGGCAGCCGGGAGGACGCCACCGGCAGCCGGCTGACCACCGCCGGCGTCCGGGCACTGTACGAGATGGAACGCCTGGGCATGCTCTTCGACATCTCCCACCTGGGGGCGAGCGGTGTCACCCACGTACTGGAACTCGCCACCTGCCCGCTGATCGCCACCCATTCCTGCGCCCGCGCGCTGCGGAATCACCACCGCAACCTCACCGACGACCAGATCCGCGGTGTGGCCGGCACCGGAGGCCTGGTGTGCGTGAACTTCGTCCCGGACTTCCTCACCGATGACGAGGCGAAGGTGAGCGTCGACCGGGTCGTCGACCACATCGAGCACGTCGTCTCGGTGGCCGGTGTCGACCACGTCGGCCTCGGATCGGACTTCATCCGCGAGGTCATGGCGGACGTCACCCCGCCCTGCTGCGAGCACGCCGACGACGAGGACCCGATGTTCGCCTTCCCCGGACTGGAGGGTCCGGCCGGTATGCCGGTGGTCACCGAGGCGATGGTGCGCAGGGGCCTGCCCGAGCAGGACATCCTGAAGATTCTCGGCGGGAACATGCGGCGGCTCATGAACAAGCACATGGGCTGACGTGCGCTGACATTCGGCGCAGTCGGCCCGGTGCTTCGACGCTGCCCGATGGCTGAGCGCCGTCCGGCGATTCGGTGCTGCCCGCGCCGCCAGGCGCCCGCGTCGCGTCCCAGACGCAATCCCCGTTCCTACGGGACCACTCGACACCTTGACGCCCTTGACCACCCTACGGAGGACCCACCCGTGCCGCATGACCCCGCACGCCCGCCGTCCGCGCAGGCGGACCACGCACCGGCCCTCGGCGCCCTGCTCGAAGACCTCGAAGAACTCGTCACCTGTGAGTCCTTCTCGGACGACCACGCGGCCGTGGCCCGGAGCGGCCAGGTGGTCGCCGCGCAGGGCCGCCGTCTGCTCGGAGCCTCGGCCCGGACGCCGGTCATCGACGGCGTCACCCATGTGCAGTGGACCTTCGGAACGCCCCGCATCCTGCTGCTCGGCCATCACGACACCGTCTGGCCGGTCGGCTCCCTCAAGACCCACCCCTGGTCGGTGGAGCAGGGCGTCGCCCGTGGCCCCGGGGTCTTCGACATGAAGGCCGGGCTGGTCCAGATGTTCCACGCGCTGGCCTCCCTGCCGTCCCTCGACGGCCTCTGTGTGCTCGTCACCGGTGACGAGGAGACCGGTTCGGCCACCTCCCGCCCGCTGATCGAGGACCTCGCACGCCAGTGCTCGGCCACGCTCGTCCTGGAGCCCTCGGCACCCGGCGGCGCCCTGAAGACCAGCCGCAAGGGCGTATCCCTCTACGACATCACCGTTCGCGGGCGTGCCGCCCACTCCGGGCTGGAGCCGGAGAGGGGCGTCAACGCGGCCACCGAGATCGCCCACCAGATCCTGGCCCTGCACGGCATCGCCGCCACCGTGGCCGCCTCGACCGGGCCCGGAACGAGCGTCACACCCACCGTGCTGCGGGCCGGCACCTCGAACAACACCGTGCCGGCGGAGGCCGAGCTGAGCGTGGACGTCCGCGTGCCGAACGCCGCGGCGCAGGAAGCCGCCGACCGGCTCATCAGGACCCTGGAGCCGCGGACACCCGGCGCCCGCGTACGGATCGACGGCGGTCCCAACCGGCCGCCCCTGGACCCCGACGCCTCCCAGGAGCTGTTCGCCCTGGCCGCCGAACAGGCCACCCGGCTCGGTATCGGCCCGCTGCGCCAGGCGTCCGTCGGCGGAGCCTCCGACGGCAACTACACCGCCGGGGCCGGGTGCCCCACGCTCGACGGGCTCGGCGCGGTGGGCGACGGCGCGCACGCCGACCACGAACACGTCGTCACCGCCGCCATGCCGGCCCGCGCCCGGCTGCTGGCCCACCTCGTCGGAGCGCTGCGATGAAGGAAGCCACCGTCCGGGAGCTCCACCTCCTGGCGGATTTCGAGGCGGTCAGCCTTCTCTACGCCGGCATCTGGGGCACCGGGCCCGGCAGCCCGCCCCTCTCCGCCGAGCTGATGCAGGCCTTCTCGCACGCCGGCAACTACGTGGCCGGGGCGTACGAGGACGGCCGGCTGGTGGGGGCGTCCGTCGCCTTCTTCGGCGCCCCCGTAGGCACCAGCCTGCACTCGCACATCACGGGCACCGTCAAGGGGCGTGGCGTGGGCCTCGCCCTCAAGACGCACCAGCGGCAGTGGGCGACGGCCCGCCGGCTGAGCCGCATCACCTGGACCTATGACCCGCTCATCCGCCGCAACGCCCACTTCAACCTGGTCAAACTGGGCGCCCGGCCGGAGGAGTACCTGACCTCGTTCTACGGCCCGATCAACGACACCATCAACGGCGGCGACGAGTCCGACCGGGTCCTTGCCGCCTGGGACCTCACCGTGCCCTTCCCGCCCGCTGCGGTCGGGGTGCCCGCCGACGCCGCGTACGGCCTCCACAACCACGAGGGCCGCCCCGAGCCCGGTACGGCCGACGCCGCGACCGTCCTCGTCGACCTGCCCGACGACATCGAAGCCCTGCGCCGCACCGACCCCGGCGCCGCCCGCGCCTGGCGGCTGGCCGTACGGCAGACCCTGGGCGGCCTGCTCGCCGAAGGTGCCCGCGTCGTCGGCTTCCACGAACGCCGCCGTTACGTGGTCCGGCGCCCCACCACCCGTACCTGACCACTGCCCGCAGAGGAGCCCCCAGCCGTGCAGACGAAGATCTCCGGCGTCGAGCTGCGCCGCATCGCGATGCCGCTCGTCGCCCCGTTCCGTACCTCCTTCGGCGTGGAGACCAGCCGCGATGTGCTGCTGGTCCGCGTCGTCACCTCCGACGGTGAGGGGTGGGCCGAGTGCGCGGCGATGTCCGAGCCCCGCTACTGCTCCGAGTACGTCGACGGCGCCCAGGACGTCCTGCGCCGCTGCCTCGTCCCCGCCCTGCCGAAGGACGGCCTGGACGTGCACGCGGTGGGGCGGGCCCTGCAGCCCTTCACCGGCCACCGCATGGCGAAGTCCGCGCTGGAGACCGCGGTGCTGGACGCCCAACTCCGCGCAGCCGACGAGTCCTTCGGATCCTACCTGGGGGCCGCCCGGGACCGGGTCCCCTGCGGTGTCTCGGTCGGGATCATGGACTCGGTGCCCGAACTCCTCGACGCCGTCGCGGAGTACCTCGCCGAGGGCTACGTCCGGATCAAGCTCAAGATCGAGCCCGGCTGGGACACCGAGCCGGTACGGGCCGTACGCGAGCGCTTCGGCGACGCTCTGCTCCTGCAGGTCGACGCCAACGCCGCGTACACCCTGGCGGACGCCCGGCAGCTCGCCGGACTCGACGACTTCGGCCTCCTGCTGATCGAACAGCCACTGCCCAACGACGACATGGTCCAGCACGCCGCACTGGCCAAGCTGCTGCGCACCCCCATCTGTCTGGACGAGTCCATCGAATCCGCCGCCGACGCCGCGGCGGCCATCTCGCTCGGCGCCTGCTCCGTCATCAACATCAAGCCGGCCCGGGTCGGCGGCTACCTCGAAGCGCGCCGCATCCACGACCTCGCCCGCGCCCACGGCATTCCCGTCTGGTGCGGCGGCATGCTGGAGACCGGCATCGGCCGGGCCGCCAACGTCGCCCTGGCCGCCTTGCCCGGCTGCACCCTCCCCGGTGACACCTCCGGCTCCCACCGTTACTTCGCCACCGACATCACGGAGCCGTTCGTCCTCCGTGACGGCCACCTCGAAGTCCCCACCGGCCCGGGCCTCGGCGTCGAACCGCTGCCCGACGTTCTCGACGAGGTCACCACCTCCAGCGAATGGATCGCTCTGTGAGCGCGCCGACGGCCGGGGCACCGGATGGTGAGAAAGGCCAACAGGGTCGTACGTTCCTGTGAGAATCAGCCAAACAACCGGGCGCTTCCCGGTAACACCCTGGGCCTGTCCGGGCAGCGGCCCGGCCGGTCCAGGGCCGACGCGGTGAGGAGCACCCATGGACGCCTGCACACTCGGCGACCTGATCGACGCCGTCGGCAGCCCGGCCCTGCGGCTGCACACCGCACCCGCCGGCCCTGCCACCCGGGTCACCGAGGCGCTGCTGTACGACGCGCACGCCCCGCTGCCCGACGCGCCCGGAGCCCTGCTGCTCGCGGTCGGCGTGCGGGCAGCCGAGGCCGGGCCGCTGGTACGGGCCGCGGCGGAGGCCGGGATGGCCGGAATCGTGGTGCGGGGCGCGGACGGGCCGGCCGGCGAGGCCGCGGCGCACGGTGTGGCGCTGCTGGCCATCGACGAGGACGCGGCCTGGCACCACGTACACCTGATGCTGGCCTCGGCGATCGGTGCCGGGGGCGCCCACGGCACCGGGCTGGGGGACCTGTTCGCGCTGGCCGACGCGATCGCGGCGGCCACCGGCGGGGCGACGGCCGTGGAGGACCCGCGGCAGCGGATCCTGGCCTACTCCACCGTGCCCGGCCAGCCGGTCGACGAGGACCGCCGGCAAGGCATCCTCGGTCTCCAGGTCCCGGGCAGCGTGCACAACTCGGAACAGGTCCGGTCGGTGTTCGCCTCGGACGGGCCGGTGCGGCTGCCCGCGCTCACCGCGGGCGATCTGCCGCGGCTCGCCGTCGCGGTGCGGGCCGGCGGCGAGACGCTCGGCTCGGTCTGGGTGATCGACGGCGGCACGCTCGCCCCGGACGCCGAGGAGACCCTGATCCAAGGCGCATCCACGGCGGCACTGCTCCTGCTGCGCGCCCGTGCGGCCCGGGAACTGGCCCGCCACCAGAACACCGACCTGGTACGCCGCCTGCTGGACGGTTCGGCGGACGCGGCGGCGGCAGCGCACCGCCTGGGCTGGGACGCGGTCCGCGTGGCCGCGTTCGTGCTGGACTCCGCGGCGAGCGTCCCGGACGCCGAACGGACCTCGCTCAGGCTGCTGGACGTGGTGCGCCTGCAGTGCGAGGTGCGCTACGGGCGGCAAGCGTGCGTGCTCTTGGACGGGGTGGTGTACGCGTTGCTGCCGGCGCCCGGCGGGCACGCCGGGGCGCACCCGGCGCGGGAACGGAAGGCGGCGTCGGACCAGCGGCACCGGCAGCTGGCGGAGGACATCGTGCGCCGGGCCGAGCAGTCGCTGCGGGTGCCGGTACGGGCGGCGCTCGGCGGCGTGGCGCCCGGCCTCGGCGGTGTGGCGGACTCCCGTGCGGACGCGGACGTGGTCCTGCGCCTGCTGCACGACGCCCTGCCGGTCGCCACGGTCGACGGGTTGCGGGCCCGGGTGACGTTGCTACGGCTTTCCGAAGTGCTGGGTGAGCGCTCGGAATTGCGGGAGGGAGCATGGCGCCGGGTGCTGGCGGCGGACACCGAGCACGGCACCGACTACGCCCGCACCCTGGTGTCCTGGCTCGACGCGGGCTGCGACGTGGCAGACGCGGCGAAACGGCTCTCAGTCCACCCCAACACCTGCCGCTACCGCCTGAAGCAGGTCGGACTACAGCTCGGGATCGACCTCGGTGATCCCGAGGAACGGCTGGTTCTCTGGTTGCAGCTGAAAGTTCTGGCGGGACTCGACGGGGAGGGGGAAATGGCCTTCGCAGACGCCCCTCGCTTCCCATGAGGTGCGCCACCCGGGCAGTAACACCCGCCCTGCCCAGGTGGCCCCTCATCAGCGGAGATCGCGGATGAGATCCCCGATGACGGCATCCACCCGGTCCGAGTCGAACCTCTCCGAGCCGATCACCAGGGTCACGGCCCGTCGGCCGTCATTGGTGACGGCGTTCCGGAATGTGTGACCGCTCTCCATATGGCCGCTGTGTCCCCACATGACGAAACCCGGAACGCGCTCATAGCGCTCGACTCCCAAACCGTAACGCCCGCCGGGGGAGCTGTCCGGGACGGTCCGTTTCATCTCGGCGAGCTGCGCCGGGGCCAGCAGTTTCCCGGACAGCAGCGCGGTCCAGAAAGCAGTCGCGTCGGCACCGGTGGAAATCAGCGCGCCCGACGCGTCGGCGCCGGAAACGTTCCATTCCGTTCTGTCCAGCAACGCCCCGTCCCGGTCCACGTAGCCGCGCAGATCCGGCTTGGGCAGCGTGGTCCGGTCGCCGGGCCAATAGGTCTCGCGCAGCCCGAGACGCTTGATGATCCGCTGCTCGATCTCGGTGCCGATGGCGCGGCCGGTGACCTTCGTGACGATCAGACCGGCCAGGTTGTAGTTGGTGTTGGAATAGGAGAAGCCGTCGGGTGTCCGGTCGTCCGGCGGGGGCAGCGTCAGCGCCTGCTCGACCGTCTGCAAGGGGCTCATGTGCTCCCAGCGGTGTGTCTCCAGGTCGTCCCACGCCGCCAGGTAATCGGGCAGGCCACTGGTGTGCTGCAGCAGCTGCCGGATCGTGATCTTGCGCCCGTCGTAGGGTCCGGTGCGGAGCAGACCGGGCAGATGGTCGTCCACGGTGTCGTCGAGCTTCAGCTTGCCTTCGCCGACGAGCTGAAGCACGACCGTGGCCGTCCAGGCCTTGGTATTGCTGGCGATACGGCTGTGCTCACGGCCGACGACCTTACGGCCCGTCCTGAGATCGGCGAGCCCGACACCACCGTTCCGGACACCGCAGCGCGGACTTTTCACCGTCACGCCGATCCCCGATGCGCCGACCTCTTTCAGCTCCTTCAGCGCTGTCCGAAGGGGTTTGGTGTCACACTGCGCCGACGCGGCGGACGCGGCAGGCGCCGTCAGCAGAGAGGCGGTGAAGGCCAAGGCCACGACTCCACTCGTCTTGTATCGCAAAACGTCTCCTCGCATGCTGGTGATGGACGCGGCGTTCGATTGTTCCGTCTGCGGACAGGGTTGCTGCTGTCCTGGTTGAGTGCATGCGGCGCTTGTCCAGAGATTCCGCGCAGGATTTGTGCGTCCGGCCAAAGAGAGCAATCAGCGCGGCCCGGGAGGGGGCGCCCTTCTGGTGTCGAAGCGGGTCGCTCTGACCGGTGTCTCGTTCCAGGTGCCGGAGCCACTCAGCCGGTGCCGGACGGTGTAACCACGGGCGCCGAAGACCGGGTGCCAGTTCAGGGTGATGCCGCTCGGGCCGGAGTCGACCCAGATCGTGCCCGGTACGGGCCTCGGCCGGATCGGGACGCCCACCGGAATGTCGAGCTGGTGGCTTCCGATGCCGTAACTGTCGTGCAGGGTGCGCGCGAAGGCCTGCGCGTTTTCGTACTCGCCGATGGCGTTGGGGTGCAGGCCGTCATATCCGGCCGGGCACTTCTCCGGCGCGCAGGCGTAATTGTCGGCCCAGTCGACCAGGGCCACATGGGACGCGGTGTTCCGCCACGACGGGATCGCGTCCGCGAGCATTCGGTTGTATGGCGTGCTGTTGACGGGCAGGTCGTCACGGTCCCCGATCCGCGCCGTTGGGGAACATCGGCCAGGGCGAATTGGAGATCCGGTTTGGCGGAGCGGGCCTCGTCGACCAGCGTCCGCATACTCTCCAGCGTGCCTTCCGGGCCACTGACGAACCAGCCCATGTCGCGACACAGGCGGGGGTTCGGGGCTTTCCTGTGGACGGGTTCCCTTGTACGGGCCGACGAAATCGACGTCGACGTGCTCGCTCTTGAACCATTCCCACAGGCGGTAGCGCCAGGCCCAGTCGCCCTCGTAGCCCTGGCTCATGGAATCGCCCACCACCATGACCTTGAGCGGCAGTTTCGACTGGCCGACACTGCGGGAAAGGCGTTGCAGGGTCGCGTACAGGTTCGCCCCCATGCCCTGGTGGCTGTCGGCCATGAATCCGAGGACATCGTCCATGTTCCCGAGCTTGGTTGCGAAGCCCCGCAGGCTCCGTTGCGCATTCTCGATCACGGAGGCCGCGCTCGTGGAAGCCCATTTCGCCATCTGCCCGCCGATGGCGCCGCTGACCGCACTCCACATGGTGACGGCCGGCGCCTCTTTGCACACCTCGGCGTCGCCCAGCGAACGATGGTCGGAATGGGCGTTCATCCGTGCGGCGCCCCGGCCCTGGTGTCCGTCCGGGGCCGGCGTCATAGTGGGATGACCGCGCGTGACTCGGCGGTGGTCACCGGAGGGGGCTTTCGATGCCAGGTGCGGCGGCTTCGGCGAACCTGCTGAACATGGCGGCGGCAGGGGGGTGCGCGGGCAAGATCCCCATGGACCGGATGGCTGCCCTGCTGGAGACCCTCACGGCCTGGCCGGCCGCGTTCGGCAGCCACGCGGACAACCTCGTACCCGGTACCCAGCGCGACGACGCGGCGCTCTACGCACTCTCCCGCGATGTCACCCTCGCGTGCTCCACGGACTTCGGCACACCCGTGTCCCAGGACGCGGAGACCTGGGGCCGTATCGCCGCCATGAACGCCGTGTCCGACATCTACGCGATGGGCGCCGAGCCGTTCCTCGCCCTCGGCATTCTCGGCTGGCCTCCCCAACTGCCGCACGAGACGGTGTCGCGGCTCATGCGGGGCGCCGTCAGCTCGCTCACCGAGTGTTCCGCACAGCTGGCCGGAGGGCACTCCATCGTCTCCGAAACCCCGGTGTTCGGCCTGTGCGTGGTCGGCGCGGTACGGCCCGAACACGTCATGCTCCAGAGCAACGCCCGCCCGGGGCACCTGCTCACCCTCACCAAGCCCCTCGGCACCGGAATCGTCATCGCCGGGCAGAAGGCCGAAGTGGCCTCCGCGGAAGCTGTGTCGGAGGCGGAGCGGGTGATGCTCACCTCGAACCGGGCGGCCTGCCGGCTGGCCCGTGACACCGGTATCGACGCCGCCACGGACATCACCGGATACGGGCTCGTCGGCCATCTGCGGACCATGCTGCTCGCGTCGGAGTGCGCGGCGACGGTGCGTCCCGGGGCCGTACCGCTGCTGCGGCACGCGAGGGAACTCTGTGAGGAGCAGGGAGTCGTACCCAACAGCGCGGAACGGACCTACTTCGCGCTGGAGGACCAGGTGGGCTGGTCGGATCTGCCCATCGAACGGCGCATGGCCTTGTGCGATCCGCAAACCTCGGGCGGGCTGCTCCTCGCGGCCCCGCCCGACCGGACCCGCGCATTCCTCGGCCGCTGCGCCGAGTACGGCGTCCCGGCCGCCGGGATCGGCGAGGTGACGGGAGACGGCCCCGCCGGGACGATCACGATGCGGCCAGCAGGCGACGGCGCCGGAAAGGGGAAGACCGGTTGACTCCGTCCGCCGTGCACCAGAAGTTCCTCTATCTCTGCGCCGCGCTCGGGTTCGCCGTGCTGGTCGCGGGGCTGGCGGCCGGCATCCTCACCGACAGCAGGGCGTGGGCCCTGGCGGCGGTGGTTCTGGAGGCGCTGGGCTCGGCCGTGCTCTTCCCCATCCTGGTGTCGTTCGCGTACGACCGGCTCAAGGAGAAATGGCTCGGGGACGAGGTGTGGCGCATCTTCAACGAACTCTCCGACGCCGGGATCAGCCGCGTCTACAAGGACCGTGAGACATCACCGCGGCGGGACAACGCGCAGGCCCGGCTGGCGGAGGAGTTCCGAGGTTTCGAGAACGGGGAGATCCTCATGATGGGGGTCTCGCTGCGGGTCTTCTTCAACCCCCTCGGCCCGTTCCACCGCGACATCGAGACCATGCTGCGGGAGACGGGCGGGCGGGTCCGGATCCGGGCAATCGTCTGCGACCCGGGCAACCCCGACGTTCCGGCACGTGCCGCGATCGAGGAAGCCGGCCGCAGCCCGCAGCACACGTCACAACTGGAGCGGGACATCGAGTCGACGCGGGTGACCGTGGCCGGACTGCGGGTCACCATGGGGCCGAACGTCGCTCTGCGGCTGGCCATGGCCGCCCCGTACTGCACCACGGTCATCTTCCCGCACGTCTGTTACTACTCCCCGAACCTTCTCGCGCCCAAGGCGCCGGTGGGACTGCCGATGATCCTCTTCCGCTCCGGATCACACGGCTACAGGATGATCCAGGCCTCCTTCGCCTACGTGTGGCAGCTGCCGACCACCCACGACGCGGCGGCGCCGTAACAGGCCTGACCGCCGGAACTGCCGCAGCCTGCGGCCACTCCGCCGGATGGCGTCCCGCGCCGCCTCCACGGGCCCCGTACCGGCCGCACCGACGGCCCGCCCGATGCGAAGGAGTTCCGACGATGGACCCCGACAACCCGCTCAAACACGCCGCGGACAAGGTCACCGGCGCCCTGCGGGGCACGGCCGGGCCGCCGGAGGGCGTCCCCGGCAAGCCCGGGCCCGAGTCGCCGCCGGTGGACGGGCCGGTCGAGCCGCGCGGCCCGCTGCCGTCCAAGCCGGACCAGCGCGGCCCCGCGACGGTCTCGCCGACCGGGCAGGTCACCGGGGTGGACCAGGCCGACGTCCGCAGCGCGGCCACCGGCTGACGACCGCTCAGGGCGCCCGGCTCCACGACACCGACCACATCCGTAACCGTCACCTCTTCGCGTGTGCGGTGATTTCAGTGAAGGGTTAGCGCCAAACGATTCTGCAGATTTTCGTACGTGAGTACATTCATGTGTTGTGTGCACATGCCCCGCGGAATCATTCGGGCCCCGCTATGCTCACTGCCGCGCAGCGAGATGTGGCGGTTACGGCATGTCGGCCGTGACGGCCGTGATGCCGCCGCCGCGCGAGGGCCCCGGGCGTTCCGGAGCCCGGTCTCCGCGCGCGGCACGTCGGCTCGGCGTGTTCTGCGGCAATTGATCGATGCGGTCGCACCGATGGTCGCCCAGCGCATTTCCGCTGCCTTTTCGATTCCGATGCATTCCGTGTATGACGCCCTGTCCTTTCCCTTAGTTCTCTGAGGATGCCGATGGTTCGTGCTCATTCGTCACCCGGAAGGCCGGGGCCGGCCTCCACCACCATGTGGCCGCTGCAACCCGTGCTCCTGGCCATATCCGTGGCCGTGACTGTTCCATTGCTGCCCTCGGAGGCCCGCGTCCACGCCATCTGGATCGGTGTCCTCGCGACCGTGGCAGTGGCCGTCGCGGCCGGGAAAGCGGCGCGCAGCGGCCGGGCGATCCACGCGCTGCGCAGGCAGTACGCCGAGAGGGAGGCGGCCCTGCAACGGCAGTTGGCCGAGCAGGAGACCGAGACGGTACGGATGGCCAAGGAGACCCTGCCCGCGGCCATGGCCCGGCTCCAGCAGGGCACCCAGGTCGATGACGTACTGCGCACCACCAGCCAGACGTCCCGTGTGAGTCCCCGGTTCGAAACCGCGCACCAGGCGGTGCTGCGCTACGTCCTCCAGGCCGTGGAGGCCGAGGAGGACCTGCGCGATTCCGCCCAGCGGGCCTTCGTCAACATCGCCCGGCGCGTCCAGGCCATCGTGCACCAGCAGGCCCTGGAACTGCGCGAGATGGAGGACCGGCACGGCCAGGACCCGCAGGTCTTCGGCGACCTGCTGCACCTCGACCACCGGACCGCGCTGATCGGCCGGCTGGCGGACAGCATCGCCGTCCTCGGCGGCGCCCGGCCGGGGCGCCAGTGGCAGAAGGACATCCCGCTGTTCAACGTGTTGCGCGGTGCCATGTCGCGGATCACCGATTACCAGCGCGTCGATCTGCACTCGGTGGCCGACGTCGGTGTCCTCGGCCGCGCGGCCGAACCCCTGATCCACGCCGTGGCCGAACTCCTGGACAACGCCACCCGCTATTCACCACCGCAGACCCGCGTCCACCTGACCGCGACCGAGGTGCAGTCCGGTGTGGCCGTGGAGATCGAGGACGCCGGGCTCGGCCTGACCGACGAGGCCCGCATCCGCGCCGAGCGGGCCCTGGCACAGAACTCCGCCGGCGGACTGGACCTCGACGACCTGGGGGAGTCACCACGACTCGGCCTGGCGGTGGTCGGCCGGCTGTCCCACACGAACCGCCTCAAGGTCTCCCTGCGCGAATCCGCGTACGGCGGCGTGCGCGTCGTTCTGGTCGTACCGCCGGAACTGATCACCGTGACCCCGGTGCCCGGCGGAGCACTGGCCAAGGCAGCCAGCCTGCCGCCGCCCCGCCTCCCCAGCGGCCCGAAGCACCGTGCCGAAGCGGTCGCCGAGGAGCCGGTGCCCACCACCGTTCCGCGCACCCCCAACGGGCTCCCGCAGCGCAGGCGACGCCGCGCCGTGGTCCCCACCGCGCGACCGCAGCAGGCGGCCCCCTCCGCCGCCGACCACCGCCCCCCGGCGTCGGCCGGCCAGTCCCCGCCGGCCGGGATGTGGATGTCCGCCTTCCTCGACGGCGCCTCCGGCGCGTCCGCGGACGGAGCCCCGGCGCCTCGTCCGCACGGTCCGAGCGAGGAAGAGCCCGAGCAGTGACCGAGTCAGCAGATAAGGATGAGTGAGCAAGTGGCGACAAAGCAGCGGCTCAACATGGACTGGATGCTGGAGGAGCTGACGTCCAGTGTTCCGCAGACCCGTAATGTCGTGGTGCTGTCCTCGGACGGCTTGTGCATGGCGCAGTTCGGCGCGGACAACGACACCGCCGACCGTCTCGCCGCCGCCTGTGCCGGACTGCAGAGCCTGTCGGCGGCCATCGCCGCGGAATTCCCGCGCGGCGACGGCCGGATGAAACTCGTCGTCGTCGAGGTCGACGGCGGCTTCTTCTACCTGATGGCGGCCGGCGCCGGAGCCTATCTGGCGGTACTGGCCGACGACGACGTGGACGCCGGCCTCATGGGGCAGCGGATGCGGGACCTGGTCGCCCGGATCGGTCAGCACCTCACCACTCCGCCGCGGGCCGACCGGCAGGCTCCATGAGCGATCCGGAGCAGGAACAGCAGCAGGCGTGGGAAGAGGGCGGCCCCGAGCGGCTCTACGTCATCACCTCCGGCCGGAACCTGCCCGACCGGCACGGCTCCCTGGACATGGTCACGCTGATCGTGAGCCGCGGCGAGGCCGGACCGGGGATGCAGCCCGAACCCGCCGCCATCGTCCGCATATGCGACTACCCGCTGTCCGTCGCCGAGGTGTCCGCATACCTCCACCTGCCGGTCAGCGTGATCACCGTACTGCTCACGGACCTTTTGGCCAGTGGCCATGTGGAAGCCCGGGCCTCGGTGCTGACCCAGTCGCTCCCCGACGTTGAACTCTTGGAGGCGGTGATGCATGGACTACAGAATCTCTGAACCCGTCGTCGGCCCGCGCTCCGAAGACATCCTGCCGGCCACGGTCACCACAGCGGTGAAGGTGGTGATCGTCGGCGGCTTCGGGGTCGGGAAGACCACCCTGGTCGGATCGGTCAGTGAGATCAAACCGCTCACCACCGAGGAGATCATGACGCAGGCCGGTGCCGGAGTGGACGACCTCGCCGGCGTCGAGCGCAAGAACGAGACCACCGTGGCGATGGACTTCGGCCGGATCACCCTCAGCGACGAGCTGGTGCTGTATGTCTTCGGCACTCCGGGCCAGCAGCGGTTCTGGTTCCTGTGGAACGGCCTGTTCGAAGGGGCGCTGGGCGCCGTGGTCCTGATCGACACCCGGCGGCTGGAGGACAGCTTCGACGTGATGGGCCGGCTCGAGGAGCGCGGCGTGCCCTTCATCGTCGCCATCAACGCCTTCCCCGACGCGCCCTCCTACCCGGCGTCCGAGCTCCGGGATGCCCTGGACATCCCCGACGGGGTGCCGGTGATCGACTGCGATGCCCGCGAACGCGTTTCCAGCCGCGAAGGCCTGCTGACTCTCATGCGCTACCTGCACGCCCTCACCACCACGACCCCGGAGCGACGGTGACCTCCTCTTCCCGCGAACAGCCCCGCACCGCGTGGGCATCCACGCCGCCTCCGGAGTGCCCGGCACATGCCCGGTTCGGCTCCACGGACGGACTGGCGCGGCTCTTCGGCCCCGAGGCGGCCGAGGACCCCATGGGCCTGTACGAGCGGCTACGTGCCCGGCACGGGCCCGTCGCGCCCGTCCTGCTGGACGGCGACCTTCCGGCCTGGCTCGTCCTCGGGTACCGCGAGATCCTCGAAGTCGCCGGTACGCCCGCCCGGTTCAGCCGCGACTCCCGCATCTGGCGCTGGTTCAGGGAAGGGCGGGTCCCGCCGGACTCCCCGCTGCTCCCGATGATCGCCTGGCAGCCGGTCTGCCTGTTCCTGGACGGTGAGGAGCGCACCCGGCTGCGCCTGGCCGTCACCGACAGTCTGGAGCGCTTCAACCGCCGTGGCGTGCGCCGGCACATCACCCGCTTCACGCACCAGCTGATCGACGGCTTCGCCGAGCGGGGGGAGGCGGACCTGGCCGAGGAGTTCTGCGAACACCTGCCCATGCTGGTCCTGACGCAGCTCCTGGGCATGCCCGACGAGTACGGGCCGCGCCTGGTCTCGGCCAGCAGGGACATGGTGGCGGGCACCGAAACCTCGGTGGCCAGCAACGCGTTCATCGTGGAGACGCTCACGGAGCTCGTGCGGCGCAAGCGCGGGAACCGTGGCCACGACGTCACGTCCTGGCTGATCGAGCACTCGTCGGGGCTGACCGACGAGGAGGTGTGGAACCACCTGCGGGTCATCCTCATCGCCGCTAACGAGACCACGGTCAACCTCCTCAAGAGCACCCTGCGGATGGTGCTGACCGATCCCCGGTGCCACGCGTCCCTGGCCGGCGGGCAGATGACCTTGCCCGACGTGGTGGAGCAGGTGCTGTGGAGCGAACCGCCGCTGATGACCATCCCCGGCCGCTGGGCCGCCGTGGACACGGAGGTCGGCGGTCAGAAGATCGAGGCGGGGGACATGCTGCTGCTCGGCCTGGCCGCCGGGAACCACGATCCGGCCGTCCGGCCGGATCCCTCGATCCCGCTGCACGGCAACCGCTCGCATCTGGCCTTCAGCAGCGGCCCCCAGGAGTGTCCCGGCCAGAACATCGGCCGTGCCATCGCCGACACCGGCATCGACGCGCTGCTGGCGCGGCTCCCCGACGTACGACTGCGCATCCCCGAGGACCAGCTGAGCTGGACGTCGGGCTGGATGACACGCCACCTGACGAGCCTTCCGGTGACGTTCACCCCGCCCCGGTCCGCGGGCTCCGCCGCGTCCGCCGGTCCGCTTCCGCCCTGTGACCTCGCGCAGAACGAGCGCTTCCCGCGCAGCGCCACGGACCGTGGCACCGTGCCCGCTGCCCCGTTCCCGCCGGTGGTGCCCTTGCCGGTTCCCGGCCGGAGGAGGCGTACATCCTGGTGGAACTCGTTGAAGGCATGGCTGCGAGGCTGATGCCCGGGTAGGGGCGCCTGCGGCCCTACCGTTGCGTCCCGGTGGCCTGGAGTACGGCTGGGCCACCGGTGACGAGTTCTCCCACGGCCCTGGCGATCCGGTCCAGGGCCTCTTCCATAATCGCCCGGGAAGTGGCGTAGCTGATACGGATATGGCCTTCGGCGCCCGGGCCGAACCACTCCGGCGTACCGGGCACCACCGCAACCCGGGCCCGGGCGAGGAGGAATTCGCCCATCGCCCGACTGCTCAGCCCGGTGGCGGAGACATCGGGGAACAAGACGTACGTTCCGTCCGGGCGGCGGCACGAGAGGCCCGGGATCGCGTTCAACCGGTCCGCGCAGTAGTCCCGCGTCTTCCGCAGATGCTCCAGGAAAGCGTCCCTCCACGGCCAGCCGTGACGCAGGGCGGCCTGGGCGCCGGCCTGGGTGAAGGGGGTCATGCTGTACGTGGCGCCGAGACGCTGGAAAGTGAGCCGCACGGCGTCCGCCTGCCGCGGGGTCGGGGCGATCACGAATCCCATGCGCAGTCCGGGTAGCGCGAAGGTTTTGGAGAGGCCGGTCACCGTGTAGACGCGCCGGCTGCTTTCCGTGTCCAGACTCGCCATGCTGAGGTGCCTCGCGGGCGGGTACACGATTTCGTTCCACACCTCGTCGGAAAGGACCGGGATACGGTGCCTGCCCGCCGTCTCCGCCACCATCCGAAGGGTCGTTTCGGTGAAGACCGTGCCCAGCGGATTGTGCGGATTGCACAGGCAGATCAGGGCGGTGCGGGGAGTGATGAGAGAAGCGAGCCGGTCGGGGTCCAGTTGCCCCGTCTTCTTGTCCATCGGGCAGTAGACCCGCCGGGCCCCCGCGGCGTCGATGGCTTGGCCGAACAGCAGATCGGCCGGGTCCAGCAGAATACACTCGTCGCCCTTTCCGCACAGGAGGTGCACCACGCCCCAGAGTGCGGCCGCGGTGCCCGGGGCCGGCACCACGCGAGCGGGCCAATTGCCGAGCCCGTAACGGGCTTCGGCCACGTCGGAAAAGGCCTCCTGGAGCTCGCCGCATTCCGTGGGTGAGGCGTAGGGGAAGTAACCGTCGGCCACCGCCGAGCCGATGGCGTCCGCGACCACCAGGGGCCCGGGGAAATCCGGCTCGGCTGCCGTCAACGGAATGACGCCGGGCGGATACGCGCCCCATCGAAGCGGCGATCGCCGGCGCAGCAGTGCGGGCCGGACCTGCGCGTCATCGAACAGTGGTCGGAGCGCGTCGTGCGGCGACATGGCGTTCATCCTCGTTGATAGCGGGCCGGCGGGTACCGGTCGTACAGCTCGGGGGACCAATACGTGGTCAGGCGGGGGTGACCGTGCTGCACCCGCGCTGATGCGTAGGTGTGGATGCCACGGCCGGCGGAGAGCGGACGCCGGGCCATATGGTGCAGCAGCGACTGGTAGGCGCCGACGGGAAGGCCCATACCGGCCATGACCCAGCTGATGCGGTCCCGGATGGTCCGGTCACTCGCCGTGTGCAGCCACAGCGGGACGTACACTGTCGCGGACACCGGGACATGGCCTCCGGCGGTCGTGAACGTCAGGTTGCTGACGAGCGGTTGGGCTCGTACCTCACTGTCGCTGCCGGTCAGCTGGCGGCAGAATCCCCCCAGGAATCCGGACTCGTGCTGAAGTGATATCTCCATCCGGGCGTCGAGTTCCGCCGGAGAGAGATCGTAGTGGCGGAAGTACACCTTCACGCGTGACTCGGGGCCGTCGGCCAGGTCGAGACCGAAGTAGACGATCCTGTCGAGGTCGAACCCCCGGCCGGCGTATTCGGCGACCGCGTCCCACGCCTTTCCGAATCCCAGGCGGTCCAGTGCCTCGCGGGTCCGCTCGGTGCCGGTCATGCCCTCGTCGGCGTGGGGATTGAGGTAGACCTTGAATTCGGGCCCACCGGCCGGGGTGAGGGCGGCGGCGTGCATCATGGCGAAGCCGGCCGGGGCCTCGTCCGGGAGGAACAGGTCCGACACCTTCGCCAGCCGGTGGCCGGCGGCGTCGAAATCCCGGGTCAGGTCACGGGTGAGGTCGAGTGCCGCCTTCTGTGCGGACGATGTGCTCAGCCGGTCCGGTAGAGCTTCCACGAGCACCCGTAGCTGCAGCTCTTCCTTTGAGAAGGCGGCCGAGAACTCGATCGGCGAACCGTCGGCGCATACGTCGGAGTGCCAACCGGGATACGTGCCGATCCGCCGCGTTCCCCATGGCGACAGCATCGTGCGCAGTACCCTCGTTCCCTGTTCGACATCCATGCCCGCACTGCGCAGAAGGCGTGTGGCGGTGCTGACCCCGTAGTCCACGAACGTCGAGTTCGCAGAAACCCGTGGAACCGATCGCAGAGACGACATGGAATTCCTCCCCTACCTCGTGCCGGGTCTCGCCGTACCGCACGCTTGCTCCGCCGGCCGATCGGCCAGTACCAATAGGGTGAGAAGCTCCTGACTACCTGTCCGTTGGAGGATCTACGGCGCGCACGCCTGTCCCCGCACTCCCGCGTCTGTGTGCGCCCAGGGCCGGTCAGTGGGAAACCGCCCATTACCTCCGCCGACTGCGGACGTTTCCTTCGGGCCCGGGTACTTTCACCATTAACGATGCTTCCTCCGGCCGCCACCGGCGCACAAGGGGCGTGCGCGGCGTTCGTCGTAAGATGGCGCGCGCACCCGACTGACGGATGCGCACTCCGGCGCGCGGGAGATCGAGTGGGAGTGGGAACGGGTTTCGGCGGGAGGACGACGGCAGCCCCCGCAGGGAGCCACCTCAAGCAGCCCGCCTGATACGCGCCTGACCGGCTCAGCCGTCGAGCAGCCTCCACGAGGTGAGGGCGAGCCGTGCCCGCATGAGCCCGGTGGGCTCGGTGAGTTCGATGTCCAAGGCCTTGCCGAGCTGTTCGATCCGGCGGGCGACGCTGCTGTGGTGCAGGTGGAGAAGGTCGGCGGCCCGGCGCAGAGAGCCGGACTCGCAGTAGGCGTCCAGGGTGTCCAAGTCCTCCGGGGTACCGGCGATCCGGGCGATCGCGGTCACGTCGGCGTTGTCCCGCGCGACGTCCGGAGGCACGTGCGCGAGAAGGGCCAACGCGCCCAGGTCGTCGTAGGGGACGACGGGCCGGCCCGCGGTGGTGAAGCGCAGGGCGGTGCGGGCCTGCCGCCAGGACAGGTGGGGGGCTTGGGCGGCGCCGATGCCCGCGCGGACGTCTTTCGGGAGCCGGGACCGGTCCACGGTGGTGGCCAGGATGACGCCCGTACCGGCGAGGGGGGCCGCCTTCACAGGGCGGGCCGGGCAGATCAGGCTGCCGACCTGGTCCAGCGGGAGCGACGCGCGTACGGCGACGGCGTGCACCGGCAGATCGGCGGCGAACCCCAGGAGGCGCAGCGCCCGGGCACGTGCCGCCTCGTCGGTGCCGGCGCTGATGGCCAGTTCGACGAGGGCGGGGTCGGCCATGGTGGTGCGGGCCGGGCCGTACCGTTCGGCGACCGCCGCGGCGGCGATGGCGAGCCGGTCGAGAAGCGCCTCGTCGAGCGGGTTGGGCGGGCCGGGGCGCTCCAGCCACACCGTGCCGATCTCCTCGTCGTCGAGGGTGATCGGCACCGTGCCGGACGCGGGCAGCGGCGCGGTCGATATCTCCCGGCCGTCGGGCGAGCAGCGGATCACCCGCCCCGTGCCGTGCAGCCGGATCCCGGCCACGCACTCGGCCAGGCCCGCCGAGGCCCGGGCGAGCGCCGGGAGGTCCACCCGCCGGCGCATCAGCGTGTCGTAGAACATGATGACGCGGATGGCGCCTTCGACCTGCGAATCGAATCCTGACAGCCGTACGGCCAGTGCCTCCATGGCAGGAGGATAAGCGCCCACGACAGGTGGCTGAGCGCCGACCGGTGCGTGAGGGGAGCCGGATTCCCGACGGGTGGCGGACGATCCCACGGGCGGCAACGGTGAGGATGGCCGACATGGATCCCGAACTCGAAGCATTCATCCCGCTGCTCCCGCAGGTCGTCACGGCCGACCCGGTCGCCTGCCGCAAGATCTACGCCGAGCTGGCCGCCGCCAGGCCGGCCGCCGACACCTCGGGACTGGAGGTCACGGACCGTACGGTGCCCGCCGAGCCGGACGTGGCGGTGCGGATCTACCGCCCGGAACAGGCCCGGGGCGCCGTCATCTGGATGCACGGCGGCGGATGGACCGTCGGCGACCTGGACACGGAGGAGCACTGGGCCGCCCGGATCGCGGCCACCTCCGGCGCGGTGGTGATATCGGTCGCCTACCGGCTGGCCCCCGAGAATCCGTTCCCGGCCGCCTTGGACGACGCCTACGCCGTACTGACCTGGACGCACGACAACGCGGCCGCACTCGGCATCGATCCCGACCGGATCGCGATCGGAGGCCACAGCGCCGGCGCGAACCTCGCGGCGGCGACGGCCCTGCGGTCCCGCGACCAGCAGGGGCCCCCGATCCGCTTCCAACTGCTCAACGAGGCCATCCTCGACGACCGGCAGCAGACCTGGTCGGCGCGGAACTTCACCGACACCCCCTGGAACACCCGTGCCGTACGCGCCGCGGCGCTGGCGCACTACCTGGGCTCCCGGCCCGCCACACCGTACGCCGCACCGGCACGCGCCGAGGACCTGTCCGGCCTCCCACCGGCCTACGTCGCCACCGCGGAATTCGACCCGAACCGCGACGAGGGCATCGACTACGCGCTGCGCCTGCTCCGGGCCGGCGTGTCCGTCGAGCTGCACCAGTGGCCCGGCACCTTCCACGGATCGATGGCGCTTCAGTCCGCCGAGGTCTCGCAGCGGCAACTCGCCCGGATCGGCGCGGTGCTGCGCCGCGCCCTGGCGGAGTGACGTCGCGATGACCGTCACGGATTCCGCCAGGACGAGGGAGCAGCAGGCACCACCCGGACCGGATACCGGTTCCGCGGCGGGCCGGAGCCTGACGGCACTGCTGCGCCCTTACGCAGGGACGTTCTCCGCCGTGGTCGCCCTTCAGGTCATCGGCGCGGTCGCAGGTCTGGCACCGCTGCTGGCGGTCGTCGAACTGGGGCGCGCGCTGCTGTCTCCCGGCCCGGTCGAGCACGCCCATGTCTGGACCGTCGTGATCGCGGGAGCGGCCGGCCTGCTCGTACGCCTGCTGTTCACGGCCGCGTCGTCCGGCATCGGGCATGTCCTGGACAGCCGGGTGCAGTTGGCGTTCCGCCGGCAACTGGCCGCGCGGCTCGGGCGCGTACCGATCGGCTGGTTCTCCGGGCGCCGGACCGGCGAGCTGGCCAAGGTGGTGGGGGAGGACGTCAGTGCCGTGCACCCGTTCATCGCCCATGCCCCCGGCGAGCTGGTCTCCGCGTTCGTGGTACCGCTGGTGTCGCTGGTCTACCTGTTCACCGTCGACTGGCGGCTCACACTGATCACGCTGGTGCCGGTGGTGCTGGCCGTGGCGCTGGTCCCGTTGCTGATGACCCCGGCGCGGCTGCGCGAGCAGGCGGAGTTCGACGCGGCCATGGGGCGGGTCTCCGGTTCCGTGGTCGAGTTCGTGCAGGGCATCTCGGTGGTCAAGGCGTTCGGCGGGTCCGGCCGCGCCCACCGCACGTTCCTGACGGCCGCGGACGATTTCGTCGGCACCTTCCGGCGGTGGGTGCACGGCCTCTCCAGGATCGCCGCGGGGATGCAGCTGGTGCTGTCGCCGCCGTTCGTGCTGCTGGCCGTGCTGACCGGCGGCGCGGTGCTGATCACGAACGGTGATCTGACCCTGGCCGACCTGCTGCCCTTCCTGCTGCTCGGACTGGGACTGACCGCTCCGGTGGCGGCCCTCGGGCACGGTTTCGACGACCTGCAGGCCGCCCGGCGCGCGGTCGGCCGGATCCGGGACGTTCTGGAGGTACCGCTGCTGCCGGAGCCCGCGCACCCGGTCGCACCACAGGGACACCGGGTGGAACTGCGCGACGTCCGATTCGGTTACGAGGCCGGTCACGAGGTGCTGCGCGGCATCGACCTGGTGCTCGACCCCGGGACGGTCACCGCGATCGTCGGGCCGTCGGGGAGCGGGAAGTCCACGCTGGTACAGCTGCTGCCGCGGTTCATCGACCCGACGCACGGTTCGGTCAGGCTGGGCGGTGTCGACCTACGCGAGCTGGGCAGCCGGGAGCTGTACCGGCGGGTCTCCTTCGTCTTCCAGGACGTACGGCTGCTGCACGCGTCGGTGGCGGAGAACATCGCGCTGGCGGTGCCGCATGCCGACCGTGACGACGTGGTGCGGGCCGCTCGTACGGCCAATATCCACGAGCGCATTCTGGAGCTGCCCCGCGGATACGAGTCGGTGATCGGTGAGGACGCCGGGCTGTCGGGCGGTGAGGAACAGCGCATCGCGCTCGCCCGCGCCCTGCTCGCCGACACCCCCGTCCTGGTGCTCGACGAGGCGACCGCCTTCGCCGACCCGCACACCGAACAGGCGGTACGCCGGGCCCTGTCCACGCGGGCGGGCGACCGGACCGTCCTGGTCATCGCCCATCGCCTGGAGACGATCGCCGACGCCGACACCGTCGTGATGCTGGACGGCGGATCGATCGTCGAGCGCGGCAGGCCCGCCGACCTGCTGGCCCGGAACGGCAGGTTCGCCGAGTTCTGGCAGGCGCACCGGTCAGCGGGCAGCGACGGGGCCGGACCGGACCGGGAGGAGCGGCCGTGACCACACAAGGTCTGGTTGATCCGGCGGAGATGTACCTCCGGACCATCTTCGAGCTGGAGGAGGAAGGGGTGGTGCCCCTGCGGGCCCGGATCGCCGAAAGGGTCCGGCAGAGCGGGCCGACCGTCTCGCAGACCGTGGCCCGGATGCAGCGCAACGGGCTGGTGCGGGTGGCGGACGACCGGCGCCTGGTGATGACGGAGCCGGGCCGCCGGCAGGCCGTACGCGTCATGCGCAAGCACCGCCTGGCCGAATGCTTCTTGGCGGACGTGATCGGCCTGCGGTGGGAGGACGTACACGTCGAGGCCTCCCGATGGCAGCACGTGATGTCCGACGCGGTGGCGAACCGGCTGACGGAAGTCCTCGGCCACCCCGTCATGTGCCCGCACGGCGGCCCCATCCCCACAGGAGACGAGAGCGGCACCGGCCCTGCCACCGCCCGCACTCTGACGGACGCGGCCACCGCCACGCAGAGCACGGTGCTGGTCGTACGGATCGGCGAACTGCTCCAGAACGATCCCCTGGTCCTGCTGCGCCTGAAGCGTGCCGGGATACGGCCCGAGCGCCGGATCACCGTCATGGCCACCGAGAGCGGAATACGTGTGACAGACCTGACCGGCGGCGAGCAGGCGACGATCCCCCACGCACTCGGCAACCACGTCTTCGTGAAGACCCCCGGCCGCGCACCGCAAGGAGACACACCCCGATGATCCGCATGCTGCTGCGCGTCCTCGGCCACGAGTACGCCCGGCCGACGCTGCGCACCATGGCCCTGATGACGACGGCCGCGGTCGCCGAAGGCCTGTCCTATGCCCTGCTGGTTCCCGTACTGCGGGCCCTGCTCGGCGGCACGCCCGCGCAGGCCTGGCCCTGGCTGATCGCGTTCGGGGCCGCGGTCGCCCTCTACGCCGTACTGCGTTACGCCGGTGACCTGTCCGGCTTCCACGTCGGGACCGCGCTCCTGCGCGGCACCTACCACCGGCTCGGCAATCACCTGGCCCGACTGCCCCTCGGCTGGTACGGCGCCGGCCGCGTCGGGGAAGTGTCCGTCCTGGCCAGTCAGGGCGTCCTGCAAGCGATGAGCGTGATAGCGCACCTGCTGGCACCGCTCATCTCCGCCTGCGTCACTCCGCTGACCATCGTCGCGGTGATGCTCGCCTTCCACTGGCATCTGGGGCTGGCCGCGCTGGCCGCCGTGCCGGTCGTGGCGGCGATCCAGATCCGGGCGGGCCGCTCGATGGCCGCCGACGATGCCGAGCGCACCGCACGCGACCACGAGGCCACCGGCCGGGTCATCGAATACCTCCGGGCCCAGCCGGTGCTGCGCGCCGGCGGCCGGACCACCGAACGCTTCCGGCTGCTCGACGACTCGCTGCGCGACGTCCGGCACGCCGCCCGCCGGTCCGCCCTGACGGCGCTGCCCAACGCGCTGGGCTTGACGCTCACGGTGCAGGCGGTGTTCACCGTACTGCTGACCCTGGGCGCCTACCTCGCGCTCGGCGGGGACATCGGCGTGGCGGAGATGCTGACGATCCTGGTACTGGCCGCCCGCAGCGCGGATCCGGTGCTGTCGCTGACGGACATCGGAGGCAGGCTCCGCGGCGCCCGTTCCGTGCTGGCGAGCCTCGACGCGATCCTGCGCACCGAGCCGCTTCCGGAGCCCGCCGAACCGGCACGGCCGGCGGACCACAGCCTGGAGTTCGAGTCCGTGTCCTTCCGGCAGGGCAATCGCACGGTGATCGACGGCATGTCGCTGTCCGTGCCGGAGGGGCAGCGGCTCGCCGTGGTCGGACCGTCGGGTGCGGGCAAGAGCACCCTGCTGCAGTTGCTCGCCCGGTTCCACGACGTGGACGCGGGCGCCGTGCGCATGGGAGGCGTGGACGTGCGTGCCATCAGTACGGAAATGCTGCTGGACCGGATCGCCATCGTCTTCCAGAACGTCTACCTCTTCGACGGCACGATCGAGGAGAACGTACGCCTCGGCCGTCCCGACGCCACCGAAGCCGAGGTGCGGGCGGCGGCCACGGCAGCACGGCTGGACGAGGTGATCGGACGGCTGCCCGGCGGCTGGGCGACGAACGTCGGCGAGGGCGGCGCACTGCTGTCGGGCGGTGAACGCCAGCGTGTCTCGATCGCGCGGGCGTTGCTGAAGAACGCGCCCGTCGTGCTGCTGGACGAGGTGACCTCCGCACTGGACCCGGTGAACGAGGCGGCCGTCCACGAAGGCATCGAACGCCTGATGGCGGGCCGCACGGTGGTGATGGTCGCGCACCGGATGCGTACCGTCCAACGCGCCGACCGCGTCGTCTTCCTGGACGGCGGCCGCATCGCGGAGGAAGGCAGCCACGACGAGCTGCTGCGCCGCGGTGGCCGCTACGCCGAATTCTGGAACATCTCCCACACCATGTCGCCTCCGCAGCCGATCCTGCCCGGAACAGGGAGCCACCCATGACCGACGTCGTCATCGCGGGCGCCGGACCGAACGGCTTGATGCTGGCCTGCGAACTCGCCCTGGCCGGCGCGCGGCCGCTCGTCCTGGAACGCCGAACCGAACCGACCGCCGAACAGCGCGCGAACGGCCTGGTCGGCCAGGTCGTCCGGATGCTTGACCGGCGTGGACTGTACGAGCGGCTGACCGCGCCCGGCGCCACACCCGAACCGGCGCCCGGCTTCGTGTTCGGCGCGTTCCCGCTCGGCCTGGACGATCTGCCGGACAACCCGCTCCACACCTTGCCGGTGCCGCAGCGCCGCATCCGGCACATGCTCGCCGAGCGCGCCGCCGAACTGGGCGTCGAAGTCCGTTACGGGCACGAGGTCACCGGCCTGGCCCAGGGCGAGACGTCGGTGACGGTCGAGCTGCGCGGGCGGGCACCGGTCGAAGCGGCGTTCCTGGTCGGCGCCGACGGCGGGCACAGTACGGTCCGCAAGCTCACCGGAATCGAATTCCCCGGCGTGACCAGGGACGACTCGGTATCCCGCGCCGGACATGTGAGCGTGCCCCCGGGCCTGGTCGGTGCCGACGGCGGCCTGGCCGTACCCGGCTTCGGCGTCGTACCGCCGTTCCGGCACCTGCGGACCGGACACGGCCTGATCACCTGGGCACCGTTTGCGGACGGCGCTCCGCTGATCACCACGGTGGAGTGGGACCAACCGGCCGAAGGCGCGGCGTCGGTCGACGAGCTGCGGGCCAGTGTCCGCCGGGTACTCGGCGTGGACGTACCGCTCGGCCCGCCCACCGGGCCGGGACCGCACCTGATGAGGCGGTTGTCCGGCGGCAACACCAGGATCGCGTCGCGGTACCGGGCGGACCGTGTGCTGCTGCTCGGGGACGCCGCACACGTGCACTCGGCGATCGGCGGCCCGGGACTCAACATGGGCCTTCAGGACGCGGTGAACCTGGGCTGGAAGCTGGCCGCGGAAGCCCGAGGCCAGGCCCCGGAGGGGCTGCTGGACACCTACGAGTCGGAACGGACCCCGGTGGCGCGGCGGGTCGCCATGCACACCCAGGCGCAGTCGCTGCTGACTCGCCCCGGCGGCGATGTGACGGCTTTGCGTGAACTGTTCGGCGAGCTTCTCACCCAGCCGGCGAACCGGCGGCATCTCGCGTATCTGCTGTCCGGCGCGGACATCACCTACGACATGGGCCCGGCGACCGGACCGTTCGTAGGCCGGTGGGCACCGGACCTGCCGGGCCTGCGCGAACTGACCCGCACCGGCCGCCCGCTCCTCCTGGACCCCACCGGCACCCTCGACGCCGGCGCCTGGACGCCGCACGTCGACACCGCGACCGTCTCGGAACTCGACACCGCACTGTTTCTCCGGCCCGACTGTTACGTTGCCTGGCAAGGCACCACGAGCGACGGTCTGTACGAAGCGCTGGGGACCTGGTTGAAGGCAGACTGACAGCAGCACACCGGGGGGCCTTCCGCAGCACTTCTCCACATGACTCGACACGGGAGCGTCAGATGGGCGAGAGGGCACACGGGCCCGCACATCGTGGAGAGGGCAGCGGCCCCGGGGCATTCACGCCGGACGGGAACGCGGTGGAGCTGTACTCCAGGCTCCCCGCCGGAGCCGAACCGGAGATCATAGGCCGGGCCGTGCCGCCGGGGGCTTCGGTACTCGAACTGGGCGCGGGCGCCGGGCGGGTGACCCATGCGCTCCTGGAGCGCGGCTATCGAGTGGTCGCCGTGGACGAGTCGCAGGAGATGCTCAGCCGGGTCGAGGGAGCCCGTACGGTGCACAGCTCCATCGAGGAACTGGATCTCGGCGAGCAGTTCGACGCCGTGCTCCTCACGTCCCATCTGCTCAACACCGCCGAGCCGACCTCACGCGACGCGATGCTGCGCAGCTGTCGCCGTCATGTGGCGCCGGGAGGCCGGGTGTTGCTGGAGCGTCAGGGCGAGGACTGGTATGGACCCCACAGGGCACCAGTCGGCCGGGAGCGCGCGGGCATCCGCATGCGGATCGTCTCCGTGGACCACTCGGAGCCCGGCATCACCGACGTACGTATCGAGTACGAGATCGACGGCATGCGGTGGACCCACTCCTTCCGCGCCCGGGACGTCCCGGACGCGACGCTGAAGCGCATGCTGACGGCCGCCGGGCTCCGTCTGACCCGGTATCTCACCGAGGACCACAGCTGGGTGGAAGCGGTGCCCGTCTGAGGCTCGCCGTCCGCCTACGGAATGGTGGTGCTCAGCGGCCAGCGGCGGATCCGGTACGGCGTCCACCACAGGAAGCGTCCCGCCCGGTGGATCAGGCCGGGTGGCAGATACCGCGCGACGACCGAAGGGGGCACGCCGGTTTCCGGCAGGCCGCGCAGCAGGGCCTGGATCAGCTGGTCGTGCTGGTGCGTACGGATGACGAGGCGCTTGAACGAGCCGCTGCGACGGTCGCGGATCTCGATGAAACCGGGGCCGCGGCGGTATCCGCACTTCGCCGCGTGGAACGAGTCGCGCCATTGGACGGCGATGTCGTCACCGGAGCCGCTGAAAGCACCGGAGCCGCCGGAGCCGTCACGGAACACGGCGGTGGGCGGGTGGAGGTGGCTGAGCGGCTGCCAGTCATCCGATGTGCCGGCCCCGGCCCCGGTACGGGCTCCGGGCAGGCGCAGCGTCCAGTCGACGGCGATGCCGAAAGCGGTGAGTTCGCGGACGGCGGCCAGGGCCGTCACCGCGGCGGCGCCGTCGCGATCCGTCAGATCGACGGTCCGGGGGAGCCGGGCGAACTGGACGTGGTGGGCGGCGAGGTCCGCGACGGCGCTCACCTGATCGCCGATCAGGTCGACGGTGCCCGCGTACACCCCCGGAATGTCCCTGGCCGCCGGGTCGCGTTCCTTCCATACGGCCAGGGTCACCGGCGCGGGAGCCCGGGTGGCGAGCGGGCTCATCGGATTCCTCCGGCGGCGAGGGCCGGGGCGAGGGGCTCGGCGCTGTGCAGGCGGCTGCCGTCCAGGCGCATCAGATCCTGGTTGGCGACCGCCGGCGCGACATGGATGTACTGGCCGCCGTCGGTGAAGACGAGGCCGAGACGGCGCCAGCGGGCGAGGAGTTCACCGATCCGGCTCTCGGTCGCGTCCGCGTGCCGGGCAGCGGCCTTGTGCAGCACGGAGGCGGGGGAGTGCGGCATGTCGAGGAGGCGGAAGACGGTCATCTCCAGCGGGTCCGTCAGGTCGAGGAGGTGCCAGGTGAAGCCGGGGCGGGTGTCGACGAGGACGATGCGGTCTCCGAGGTCGCAGTGGGTCAGACGGCAGTGCACATAGGCGTCCTTCCAGCCGCTCACGGCCTGCTTCAGGCGGGCCAGGCAGGACGGGGGGATGCCGCGTTTGGGGGAGTCGAAGAGGTAGACCAGGTCGGCGAGTTCGGACTCGGGCAGGTTGTAGATGTGGTGGTAGTGGGAGGCGGGGCGCAAGGTGTCGAAGCCGAGTTCGGGGCGGTCGAAGTAGGGGCTGAAGCGTTCGACCTTGATGCGGGTGGCGTTGAAGGGCGGGGTGAGGTGGTGCAGGGCGGGGACCTGGTCGCAGATCCCGTCGTAGTCCTCCTCCGATTCGCCGGGGAAGCCGTAGAGGTAGTTCCAGTTCAGGTTCATGCCGACGGTCTCCGCGTCACGCAGCAGCCGGACGTTCTGGCAGCCGGTCACGCCCTTGTCCATGATCTTCAGCACCCGGCTGCTGAGGTTCTCCACACCGGCCTGGATGTAGCCGATGCCGGCCGCGTGCAGCGTCCGGAGCTGTTCGCGCCGCAAATTCGACTTGATCTCGTAGCACAGCCGCAGGTCGTGGCCGGACTCCTGGAGCCGGGGCGCCATCGAGGTGAGGTAGGCCATGTCGAGGATGTTGTCGGTGACCCACACGTCGAGGATGCGGTACCGCTCGACCAGACCGAGGATCTCGTCGACGAACCGCTGCGGATTCTTGCTGCGGAACTCCATGAACGAACCGTTGAGCCCGCAGAACGTGCAGTGGTGTTTCTCGCCCCACCAGCACCCGCGCGCGCCCTCCACCACGAGGCGGGGCTCCACCCAGCTGCCCGCGGTGGACCGCGCGTGGCGGTCGAAGTAGTCACCGTACTCGGGGGTGACCAGCGCCGCCGGAGGCAGGGGTTTGGCCTCCATGGGGTTGGCGACGCAGCGGCCGCCGGTGTCCCGCCAGCACAGTCCGGAGACCCCCGAGAGGTCGCCGCCGTCCCGGAGCGCGGCCAGCAGCTGGGGGAACGTCGCCTCGCCCTCGCCGCGTACGACGAAGTCGACGAACGGGAAGTTGCGGTGCAGTGCCGCGCCCTGCGGGCCGTCGCAGTTCGCGCCGCCGAACACGGTCAGGGCGTGCGGAGCGTGGGCCTTGACCGCGCGGGCGGTGGCGAGGGCGGCGGCGTTCTGCGCGAACGTCGTGGTGAAGCCGACGACGTCGGGCGCGGCGGCGGCGATCCCGGCGGCGGTGTCCCGCACGAACAGCGGGGCGAGTTCATGCAGTTCCCGGGCCTTGGCGAGCAGGTGCTCGGGCACTCGCTCGCCCAGCGACTCGGTGAACTCCGTGACGTTCCAGCGGGGGGACTCGTTGAGGGCGGCCGAGAAGATCCACTCACTGTGTCCGGAGAAGTACGAGCCGGCGCAGAAGTCGTACTCCTCGAACGTCAAGCCGGTGCGTACCGTCAGCCAGTCGACATAATCGAGGTTGGCATGCACGACGTCGATCCAGGCGTCCGGGAAGACGTCGAGGACCCGGCGTTTGAGGATGCCCAGAGCCAGCGACGGGGCGTCGATCGCCGACCACGGCATGTCCACCAACACGATGCGCATGACAGTCCGTTCCCTTTCTCGCCGAGGCCGTCCGGCGGGCGCGCCGACGTGGGCGGCCGCCTCACCAGAGCCCGCGCCGGGACAGCGCGTGGCGGGCGGCGTCGCCCTCGGCCGATGGGGTGGTCTCGAATGCCGCGGCGATCTGCGCGGAGACGGCTCCGCGCGTGACCCCGGCGGGTGTGGCGAAGTACGCGTAGGCCACCGGCTCCCCGTTCTCCCGCCGGGCGGCGGCCGTCGGACGGTGCGCCCAGGAGGCGACGGAGCGGGGCGTATACCGGCGCAGGGCCGCATGGCCCCGGCCGGTCGTGACGATTGCCTCGGCGGCGATGTCGAACGACAGCGGCTGCTCGCAGACCAGCGCCGTGAACAGGGCCGTCAACAGTTCGTGCGTGAGGGTCTCGCACAGTACGACGGGCGTGTCCATGCCCGCGCTCGCGAGCCGGTCCCGGTGCGCGGCGACGAAGCCGAGCAGATACGAGGCGAACGCCTCCTCGACGGACAGTCCGCGCCCGGCGTAGGGAACGAGCCGGAACCCGCCGAACTCCTCGGAGCGGAGGAACCCGGTGAGCAGTTCCGCGTCCGTGACACCCGCCGCCGCGAGGATACGCAGGCTGCGCGGGAACGCGGAGGCGAGGCCGCCGTTCCCGCCCAGCTTCCAGATCGCGGTGCGGAACTGGCGGGCGGCACTGTCGAGCTCGGCGAGGTCGACCGTTTCCAGGCATTCCAGCTCACCGGCTCCCGAGGCGACCGCCGCGGCGCCCTCGGCGGCCAGGCGTTGCCGGAGACGTTCGTCCAGCAGCAGCCGCATCAGCAGGTCGGTGAGCTGCTGACCGTCCAGCTGCGGGCCGGGTGACGTCCTCATGGGGCCCCCTGTCCCTGCCGCTCACCCTGCCACTCGGCGACCAGCGCCTTGAGCCGGTCGTAATTGCGCCGGGACTTCTCCACCAGCCGGCCGTCCTCCCGGAACACCGGGTCTTCGTAGGTGACGCCGGTGAGCTGCGGACACCGGGCCAGCAGATGGGCGGTGAGGTCGATCTGCTCGTCGAGGAGCACGCCGTGGTGCAGATCGCGGAACCTTCCGTTGACGATCTGGCAGCCTGACAGGTGGAGTTCACGGCAGCGGCGCAGCGGCAGCGCCTCCAGCCCGTCGAACATGTGCCGGCCGGTGCGGCCGCACAGCCACTGGTAACTGAGCAGGTGGCCGACGTCCAGCGTCACCCACACATCGGCGTCGTCGGCCAGCCTGGCGAAGTACGCGAACGCGTCGAGGCCGCCCAGCGCGAATGAGCCGCCCTCGGTGAAGCCGGGGAACTCGACATGCAGCGGCGGCACCAGGAGCCGCGCGGCCTCGGCCGCGTTACGGGTGGCGATCTCCAGCCCGGGGCCGGTCAGCGGCGGCGGCAGCGGATACGGCAGCGGACAGCCGCGCAGACTCCAGATCCCCAGGTCCTCCACCACCCAGGCGAAGCCGTACCGGGCGTGCAGCTCATTGGCGAACTCGGCGGCCGGCCGGCGGTCATAGCGCTCGGGGGTGCCCATGTTGAGCTCGGTGTGGTGGAAGGCCCGGGGAAGGCCGGCCGGCAGTGCCTGCCCGAACCGGTCGTAGGCGCGGATGTAGTCCACTGCCCGGGGGAGAGCACGGGAGCGTGGCTGGAAGGAGTGGGCCGCGTAGCCGAAGTCACCGCCGTGGCGTCGGAAGAAGGCCCGCAGCCGGGGGTGGATGTCGCCACCGTCGTCCGTGTCGACGAAGCCGGCACCACGCCCGCCGGTGCCCTTGCCGGACCACGGCATGTCCACGAGGACACCGAGGCCCAGCCGGTGCGTCGACGCGGTGCCTGCGGCGGTGGGGGAGGGTGCGGTCACGTTGGCCTCCTGATGCACCGGGCGGCCGCTGCCGCGCCCACCGCCGGGTACGGCTCGGCGGCCGAGACGTCCACCAGACGCGTCAGCAGCCGCTGTCCACGGGCGGTGCAGGCCGTGAGCAGGCCGTCGGGGCGCTGTTCGACATCGCGGCGCGGCAGCGCGTAGAACTGCTCCCACACCAGGTCGGCGAGCACGATGCGGCCGGGCACCGCGTCGAGATGCGCGGGCACGGTACGTACCCACGGATGCGGCCGCGCGGCGTCGGCCGGGTGGGAGCCGCCGCGATCGGCCGCGCGGAGCGACGGCGGGTGAACGGCGCTCACCCGGCCGGGCCGCACCACCTGGAAGACCCGCTCCAGGCGGGCGAGGGCTTCGGTGCGCGTCGGACCGCCGTGGACCGTCAGCGGGTAGCCGACCCGGCCGGCGAGGTAGCTCAGTTCGGGATTCCCGGCCAGTCGGCCCGAAGTGTCCAGTGAGAGCCCGAAGCGCTCCGGGGCCTGTGCGAGCCTGCTGCCCGGTTCGGGCACCATGAGTTCGAGCGCGTCGATGCCGAGGTGCCGCTCGTTGGCGACCAGGAACCGCAACGACTCCTCGAACTCCTCCGGTCGCTCGTCCAGGACGTGCCCCATCACCGAGAACCGCAGGGTGATCCCCGCCCCGGTGACGTTGTCCACGATCCGCTGATAGTCGGCCGCGCGTACGCCTCGGTCCATCAGGTCGAGCAGGCGCTGCGAGTTCCCCTCGTACCCGACGGCGATCATCGCGCAGCCCACGTCGGCCAGCGCCCGGCAGAACGCCGGGTCGGCCAGGCTGGACTCCAGCCGGCTGCGCACCCCGAACCGCACCCGCACGCCACGCTCGCGCACCACGCGCATCGCCTTCGAGATCAGGCGCAGGTTGGTGTTCTCGTCCACGATCGCCACGGACCGCGTCCCCGTGTCGCGGACCACCCTCTCGACCGCGTCGGCGACCTGCCGCACAGTGGCCTGCTGGTAGGTGCCGGGCCGCAGTGACCGGTTGCCGTACGCGCAGAACACGCACCGCCCCCAGTAGCAGCCGACGCAGGAGACGATCGCCGCTTCCATGCCCTCGTTGAGGTACGAGCGGACCGGCAGGCCGAGGTGGTCGGGCGGCCCGAGGTCGTGGAAACGCAGGCTCGGCATCCGGCGGGAGCGGTCGGCGGCCCCCGAGCGCGGCAACCAGGTCATGCCGGGCACCGCGGCCGGGGGAATCGTTCCGTCGAGGGCGTCGAGCCAGCGTTCGAGTGGTTCTTCCCCGGCGGTCCAGCACAGTGCGTCGACCGTACGGCGGAGGCCGGGCAGATCCGCGAGGTCCGCGTCGCGGAGCATCACCTGCTGCCCACCCAGACAGATCTTGACGCGCGGGCGGAGTCTCCTGATCCAGGCGGCGATCAGCAGGGCGGGCCCGAGCTGGCTGAAGAACGCCACCGACAGCCCGACCACACGCGGCGGATGGCGGGACAGCAGCTCGTCCACCAGCCGGTGAAGCACCTCCACCGCGGGCCCGGACGCGGCGGGCGGCAGATCCGCCGCCCGCCGCACCGCATCGTCGAGCTCTTCGAGGTCGCGCCAGGTCGAGGTCAGGAAGGTGCCCCGTACGAACAGTTCGTGCGCCTGCCGGGCGAGCCGCACCGACCGGGCGGTGCCGAGCTCGCCCGTTGACGACTTCCGCATGACATGTGCGCGGATCTCATGGAGGTACCGGTCGACGGTACGGGCGGTCTCCCTGCGGTACCAGCCGCTCATACCGTCACAGCCCTGGCCGTGCACCGCGGCCTCCAGCAGCCCTGGAGCGCGCAGCAGTTCATGCAGCAGGGCGATGTTGAGGTCGGCCTGGTGCACACGCCGGCCTTTGCGCCGCAGGTGGCCGGTCAGATAGGGCAGGCTCAGATACGGAAAGAACCTGGCCTCGGTCTGCGGCGGGAAGAGGAGGAGTACGTCGACGGGGGCACCGTCCACCGCCGGTACGCGCGGCACGACCCACCTCCTTGCCCGACGGACGGCCGTACATCAAGGTGCGCTCCGCGTGGCTGCGTGACGCAGCGCGGAACCCCGGGAACGACCGGGCCAGAACCGCTCTCGACCCGCCGAAACGGGACGGACCTCAATCGGCGGTCTCGTAGATGTCCTCCGCCACGATATAGGCATAGGCGTGATAAGCGCCGCCGAGCTTCAGTTCCTTGGAATCAATCACTTCCAGCTCGTCGAGCTCCGAGAATTCATCCTCGACGGTCGCTTCGGGGTGCAGAGCGGTCATGACCCCTCCCTGATGGGAGCATGGCAGATTGTTGATGGTCGGATGGAAGATCGGTTTCGCGCCGATTCCGAGTCGCACCGCGTGCGCGTAGCCGGAGCGGCTCCCGGCCCACGGTATTCCGAGCCGCCGGAGGTCACAACTACGAAGGAGCCGCGGGTTTGCCGTATCCATTCATGACCGGCTGACGGTGACCCGGTGGCCCCAGGCGAAACCCGAAATGCCTTCCCGTAGCACGCACTCCGCTTCCGAACGGTGCGGCCCCGCACGCCGGTCTTGACCGCTCGCAAGAACAAACAGAACATCCCGCAATGGGAAAGCCACGGGACATGAAGACCATGACGGCGCGGGAATGGGACCTGACCTATCAATTCGGCGACCCGGTGTGGGACGAGCCGCCCACCGCGCCCCTTGCCCGCCTGCTCGCCCGCCACGCGCCGCCGCCCGCGGAAGTGATCGACGTGGGATGCGGGCTGGGCGCCACCGCACGCTGGCTCGCCGAGCACGGATACCAGGCCACCGGATGCGACTTCTCGTCACGCGCGATCGAACTGGCCCGCGCCCGCACCCCCGAGACGCTGTCCGCCCGGTTCGCGATCGCCGACGTCACCCACGTACCACCGGCGCTCGGCCGGTTTCCGGTGGTACTGGAGCGGGGCGTACTGCATGCCATACCGCAGACGCCGGACAGGCGTCACTTCGTCGCGGCGATGGCGCGTGTCTGCCTCCCGGGAGGCCTCTGGATCCACGTGGGCGCGAGCGCCACCACCGTGGACGTGGAGCGCTGCGTGGCGCGCGGCCCCTCGCGTATGGCCGAACAGACCTTTCTCGCCCTGGTCGAGCCCCATTTCACCGCTCTGGAGATCGACTACGCACCGTTCGGCAGCCGCTTGGCCACCTGGGAGGCGCGGCACGCCGTACTCCGCCGTCGGGCGGCTTCCGGATAGACCTCGCCCCCGCCCCGGCCACCCGCGTACGGACCTGGACGTCAGCCACCGATGCGACGGATCGGCGCGGTGCCGGACGCGCAGCGCGGGAGCATCCGGCACGCACACGGGAGCAACTGGCACGCGGGAGCACCCAACGCGCCTCACCGGCGTCCGGCGAGAGTGCCCGCCCGTGGGGCCGCCGTCCAGGTGGACCGCCACAGGGCGGATGCGAGACAGGCCAGGGTGGCGCCGACCACGATGTGCAGGGCGCCGGTCAGCGCGGAGCCGGGCCCGGCGGTCAGGAACGCGAAGAGGGGAAGCGCTGTCGCGTACGCCCATGACGAGACGCGCGGAAACACCCGGGCACGGAGCATCGCCGCCCCGAACAGGGCGCAGCCCACGGCGAAGACGGCCGCGGAGCCGATGAGCGCGGGAACCGTGGGGCCCGTCAGGGCCTTATCGACGACCGCCTCGTCGAAGTAGAACAGTACGAGGTTCGAGGCGAACGCGGCGCCGCCGAACAGGCCGAGACCGATGAGGTTGACGGCGTAGGCCGTCTCCCCGAAGCGGCCCGTGACCGCGCTCTGGCGCCGGTGCAGCGCGGTCAGCAACGGCAGCGCGAACGCGGGGGACAGAGCGAGGAAGAAGCTGGTCGCCGCGGTCTCCCCGGTGAAGATCTCGACGAGTGCGGGCAGGGCGATGAGCAGGCCGGCCAGCGCGCCGGACAGCGTCCCGATACGGGCGGCCCGGTCGGACAAGGTGGTGGGCATGAGGGCACTCCTGGATGTCGAAGGACGGCCCCGGCGTGGAGCCCCGTGAGCCGGGGCCGAGAACGCTAGGCAGCCGCGGCCGCCCGCGGCAGGTGAAGGACGGCGAGACCCTCCGCCGGAAGACACCCGCCCCGCCGCTGCCGCACGGCTGGCCGGCACGTACCGCTCGGCCACTTCCGCCTGCGGCCGCCGCGGGCCCTCGCCCCCCGGCGGCTGCCCGCCTAGCCTGGGCGGCGTGCGGGAGGGGGTGGGCGCATGGCAGCGTACGTACCGGTGCCGTGGGTGCCGCCCGCGCTGTACGCCGCGGTGCTCGTCGGCGGTCTCTACTACGCGGTGGCTGGCCTCGCCCCCGGCCCGCCGCTGTGGCGCACGGCGGGGTTCGTCACGGGGCTCGCGGCGCTGGCCACCTTGGAGGCCGTGGCGCGGCGTGGGATCCCCGTCCGGGCGTGCCTGCCGCTGCTCGCTCGGGGCGTTCTGATCGCGGTCGTGGTCGCCCTCGACGCATCAGGCCTGGCCCGCACCCTCTTCGTGCTGCTGCCGTTCACCGCCTACTTCGTCTTCGGACGCTGCACAGCACTCGCCCTGGCGGCGCTGTGCGTGGCCGGACTCCTCACCGGATACGTGGTGACCGCGCCTGGCTGGTACCGCGAAGCGGAGCGCGTCTCCGACCTGCTGATGCTCTGCGTCGGTCTCATCCTCGCGCTCTCCACGGCGGCCGTCGCCATCGGCGAACAACGGGGTCGGCGCGCCCTGGAACAGTACGCCGCGCAGGTCGCGGAACTCTCCGCGGCGGCCGAGCGCAACCGTCTCGCGCGAGACATCCACGACAGCCTCGGACACCACCTCACCGCCGTCTCCATACAGTTGGAGATCTCCTCCGAGTTCCGGGCCCTGGAGCCCGACTCCGCCCAGCGAGCGGTCGACGAGGCACGACGGTCGGTGAAGCGCGCGCTGGGCGACGTACGGCAGTCCGTGCGGGCCCTGCGGGACGAGGAGGCGCTCAAGCCGCTGAGGGTGAAGCTCGCGGGCCTGGCACGCGACGGCGAGGCCCGGCCCCACGTCACCGTGCGGGTGGACGGCTCCGAGGAGGGCTACGGACCGGCGCAGCTGACCGCGCTCTACCGGGCCGCACAGGAAGGCCTCACCAACGCGCGCCGCCACGCGCGGGCCTCGCGGGTGACGGTGGCGGTTCACCTGACCGAACACATGGCACGCCTTGAGGTTTCCGACGACGGCCGCGGCTGCACCCCGGACGGAACCGCCACCGGGTTCGGGCTGCTCGGGATGCGGGAGCGGGTGCACCTGGTGGGCGGAAGCGTGGACCTCGACAGCGGCCCGGGCAGGGGCACCCGGCTGACGGTGACGGTGCCGCGAGACCACGGCGAGGAAGGCGTGACATGAGCGAGGAGGCGGCGCCGGTACGCGTACTCGTCGTGGACGACCAGCGACTCATCCGGGACGGCATCGCCTCGCTGCTGTCCATCCGGCCGGCCGTCCACGGTCGTCGGCACGGCGGTGGACGGCCGCGAAGCCGTCGCGAAGGTGCTCGAACTACGCCCGGACATCGTGCTGATGGACGTCCGGATGCCCGGGATGGACGGCGTCGAGGCGGTCGCCGTCCTGCGCGGCGAGGCGCCCGAGTGCCGGGCGGTGATGCTGACGACGTTCGACGACGAGGAGTACGTCGTCCAGGCGCTGCGCGCGGGCGCCTGCGGCTACCTGCTCAAGGACCTGCCGGCCGGCGAACTCGCCCACGCGGTCCGGCTCGCGCACGCGGGCGTCACCCAACTCGACGCCTCCGTGACCCGCCACCTCGCCGCCTCCCTGCCCTCCCGGGGTGCCGGGGCAGGGCCGGCCGTCGCCCTCAGCCCGCGCGAGATCGACATCCTGCGACTCGTGGCCCGAGGCAGGACCAACCGGGAGATCGCCGCGCAGCTCTACCTCAGCGAGGGCACCGTGAAGAACCACGTCTCCCGCATCCTCGGCCGCCTCGCCCTGCGCGACCGCACCCAGGCCGCATTGCGCGCCCGGGATTTGGGTTTGCTGTGAGCGGGGGCCGATGGGGGCGGCAACTCCCAAGCCGGCGGACCGAGAGACTTGGTATGTCCTGCCCGGCCTTGATCTGTCCGATCGCCGGAGCAAGGAGGGCCCATGGGCGGAAACGATCCGCACATCCATGTCGAAGTGAAGGCGGTCCACGACTACGCCGCTGCCCGCACCATCATGGCATCCACGTTCGGCCTGGTCGGCGACCTGCCGAGCCTCGTCACCACGGGATGCGGGCTGCGGGTGCCGTATGCGATGACCTCACCGCGTCCGGACCGCGTCACCTGCCTCGCCTGCCGTGAGCATGCGCGGCGCGCGCACCTGCGCTTCGCGGAGGACGTCGAACGCTTGAGCCGCATGCTGGGCTCGACCATCAGCCCGGCCCAGGGGAAGCTGGCCGCGGACCGGCATCGCGACCTCGCACAGCGGTTCTCCGACGGGGAGAGCTGAGTCCGTAACCGGGCAGCGGGAGTTCCCACGCCCGTACGGGCAGTCGCGCGCTACCCGGTTGCGGACTCAGCTCACCATGTCAGCCGTTGCCGGAGGGCGCCGCTCCCGCACGATTCGGCTCAGGGCAGGCGGACAGCCGGTACGTCTTCCAGCCCGGAACCAGGCGAAAGCCGACCAGGGCCAGGATGCCGAGTGCGGCCGCCGAGGACGCGGGCTCGATGACGGTGACGACGATCCCGGCTGCGAGAGCCGTGGCGCCGAGCGAGCGGCTCACCCACGCCGCCGTCCGCCCGAGTGGCCGGCCGGGGCCCATGGCCAGGCCGAGAAGGAGGGCTCCGGCGGCCATCGCCCGATGCCGAGGAGACCGAAGGCGCTGCCGAACAGGGCCTGAGCAGGCCGACCGGCCCGAAGGGCCCGGTACAGCGTGAGGTAGAGCATGACCGTGCCGGTGGCCGAGTGCGTACCCGCTGGTGTCCCGTCACCCGCTGGTGTCCCATCCCGCCGACCGGGGCGGGTTCGGGCGTTCGACGCGCTCGTACGCCTGCCGGTCATCGGGTCCACGGCCGGCACGTTCCGGGCGCCGGCCTGGCTGCCGTGGCCACGCTGACCGCCCCGGTCCGCCTCCTGATCGTCGACGACGATCCACTGGTCCGTGCCGGGCTGGCCGTCATGCTGGGCGGCACGGCCGACGTGCGCCTGGTGGGGGAGGCCTCGGACGGTACCGAGGTGGCCGCCGCGGTCGCCGCGTGCGCAACTCATCGCGCACCTGAACGCCACCGGACCCGACGCCCGGCGACACCACGCCCGGACCGCGCTGACCAGACTGAGCCGGCGGGAGCGGTTGGCCCTCCTGGTCCACGACGCCGGCCTGACCTAGCGGCTGCCCAGTACGGTGACCAGGCTCGCCACCGTGACGGTGTTGAAGACGAACGCGATGACCGTGTTCGCGGCCACCGTCCGTCGCATGTCCCGTGAGGTCACCTTGACGTCGGTGGTGCCGAATGTCGTCATTGCCGCCAAGGCGAAATAGACGTAATCGGCCCAGGCCGGGGGCTCCCCTCCGGGGAAATCAAGAGCCCGCTCGTGCTCCACCAGGTTGTCGGCCTGGAAGGTGACCGCGAAAGCCACGACCACGCAGATCCAGG
Organism: Streptomyces sp. NPDC033221; assembly: GCF_055577005.1. Classification (NCBI taxonomy): domain Bacteria; kingdom Bacillati; phylum Actinomycetota; class Actinomycetes; order Kitasatosporales; family Streptomycetaceae; genus Streptomyces; species Streptomyces sp. NPDC033221. The sequence goes on from NZ_JBVIQN010000014.1 coordinate 112,679, forward strand.
CGACGACGACAAGGGCGAGAGCCACCAGCGAGCGGGGGAGGGCGGAGAATGTGGTGCTGACATGGCCGGGCAGCCACACCACGGCCACCACCAGCGCGGCGGCCGCGATGAAGAGCGACGCACCTGGTCCGGGTGCGGTCCCGAGGACGTAGCGCTGCATGAATGTGCCGCGAGCTTCGCGATGCGCCCAGGAGCGAATCTGTTCCGGAGCGGTGGTCAGAAAGGCGGCCAAGGTGATCGCGAGGTAGGGGAGCAGATAGGCGAAAAGTACGAGCACGCCGACGTCTATCGCCGAAATCCGCGCCACGCTGTCGTTGGGCAGGACCACCGCCGCGCACGCCGCGATGACCAGGCCCAGCACCGTTCGACGTCCTTCGGAAAGCCAACGATGCACGAAAGGTCCTCTCTGGACGGTCATCGTGTGACGGGGCGGCGCTGAATCGGAAGATCCCGACCGATGTTATGAGTGCTCCGCTCTTGGGAGGCGGCTTCGAGGGCGTGTCTTCGGCGCTGTCGACATGTCGATGGCGACCTGGCCACATCCGTCCCGGAAGGTGGCAGTGGCCTGTGCTGTATCGAGGAGGCGGCGCAGGTGGCGGCCGTCCGGTGCGGCGGCGGTGCCGAGGGTGGCGGGCCCGGCGAGCGGGGCGAGGAGTCCGTGGCCGTCGTCCGGTCGCGCAGTACAAGCCGTGCGGTGGGGGCGAGGTCGACAGCCCAGGTCTGCCGCAAGTTGCTGCCGGCTGTGCAAATCAGGGGCTTGGGAGCCCAGCGGAGTTCCGCGTTGTCGGCGACGGTCAGGAGGATGTCGTAGGTGGCGTGTTCCGGGGTGGCGCCCCGTAGGGCGAGGGTCGCGGCGGCGGAGGTGATGTGCAACGTGGCGCCCTGCTGGGCGGTGGCTTCGATACGCAGCCGGTCACCGCCGAGGGGCGCGCTCATGGCACCGATGACACATACGCGTGCTTCGGTGCTCCGGGAACGGAGGCACCGCAGTTCGAAGGGCCCGTCGCCGTCGAGGACGGGCAGGACGGTGGTGCCGCCCCTGGAGGCTGCCGAGATGCGGGCGGTTGCGTGGACGCCGAAGCCGGCGGCCGTGGAAACGTCAGGGTCATGCGGGGCCTGCGGTCCAGTCGGTGAGGCGTTCGCGGGCCCAGTCGGCGACCGGTTGGACGCCCCAGCCATGCCACGCCCTGCCGGCCGCCGCCGCCCCGACCAGCCGATACCGCCAGTACGGCCGTTACGATCCCGATCGAGGCGGTTGTGCATCGCCTATCGCCTGCTGCCGGCCTTCTGTCCGCCCGGCCTCACTTCAGGTGCCGGTCGAAGAACCGGTTCCCGTCTTCCACCTCGAACCACGGGGTACCGGTGTGCCCGCCCATATTGGCGTGCAGCGTCTTCTCCTTGGTGCCGAAGGCGTCGAACAGGTCCAGGGCCCGCTGGCGGGGGTTCCCTTCGTCGCCCCACTGCAGCAGGAACAGCAGCGGAATGGTGACGTGTCGGGCCTCCTCGCGCTGGGCGCGGGGCACGTAACCCCCGGCGAAGAAACCGGCGGCCGCGATGCGGGGCTCGGCCACCGCCAGCCGGATGCCGACGGCGGTCCACCCCGAGTACCCGACCGGGCCGCCGATCCCGGGCAGCGAAAGGAGGGCGTCCAGGGTGGTCCGCCATTCCGGGACCGCCTTGTCGACCAGCGGACCGATGAAGGACTCGAAGATCTCGTCGGCCGGCTCACCGGACTGCACCGCCCGTCGGAGGTCGGCGCGGGCCTGCTCGTCGGCGGCGGAACGGGGCCGGTCACCGCACCCGGGGGCGTCGATGGTGGCCACCGCGTAGCCGTACGCCGCGGACTGCCGGGCCCGGGCCACCAGCCGGGACGCCGTCCTGGGCAGGCCGTTGTTGTGAGCCATCAGGACCAGCGGAGCCGGTGCGGATCCAGGAGTCCACAGGGTGCCGGGGATCTCGCCGAGGATGAATTCGCGTTCGAGGACGCCGTCGTCGAGGCGCTGTTCGGAAGTGAACTGCATGATCGTGCCTTTCGGGAGAGCTCGTGAACGGCGCTCCCGGACGACCTATCGCCCGACCGTGACCCCGGAGGGAAGCACCCATGTCGATACTGCGTTCACGGGTACCACCTCCTCAATCTCTCGCACGGCCTCCAGAAGGCTAGCAGCCCAGCGGAATCCAGCGGGGTCCATTTTTGACACGAACTCGCGGGGCTCGGGCCTGGGCGTCCGCCCAGGCGCAGCCGCTGACCAGCGTGGACGATGGCCGCGAAGAGGGCGCCTCAGCGGGCGTGTTCGGCGTTCCGCCGCCCTGCGGCCGCGCCCGGTCCGGCGGGGTCAGCGGCTGCCCCTGTCCGGGCTCAGACGGACCTTGGGTTCGCTATGCCCGGACCCACAGCTCGGTATACGCCCAGTGGGGGTAGTTCACGCACTTGTACTTCTTCCACTTCCCGTTCTGCACGCCCCAGTCCCCGCGTTTGACGCAGGCATACCTGGAGCTGTACGAGCCTTCCTTCCACTCGTGTTCGTCCGGGGCCGGCGGGGCATCGCTCATGTGAAGCGTTCGGGAGGCGCGGCTGTCGGGCGCCGCGGCATCGCCTGCGGCTATCCCCGCAGTTCCCAGCGTGATCAGGACGGCGAGTGCGCCAGCCGTGACAGCGGTTCGTGTACGCATGACTCTCCTTATGAGTTCGGAGTCCGACGAGTACGCCATTCCCCGCAGTAAATAGTCTGAAGATGATTCCTGCGGCAGGGGAATTATTGCCGTCGAACGAGTGACGGGCATTCGGGTTAAGGGCCGCTGATCGACGTGGGGTCCCATGGAGCGTCCGACACGGAAGAGGCCGCCCGGTACGGGAGTGGTGGGGGAGTCCTCCTGTTACCTCATTGGTCGGGTGGCCCCCCTTCCCTATTCCCGCGGGGCGGGAACAATGGTCCGAAGTATCGATGGGGGACGAAAGCTGTACTCGGGCGGGTGAGCGGTCACCGGCCCGGGAACCGGCGTCCGGACCGGCGTGTGTGTGCGGGTCCGTGGGCCGTGTGCGCCGACCGACAGACCTTTCCGGGGTTTCCTGAAGGAGTGGTACATGGTCGCTCACCGTGACTACCCCGTCATTGACGCGGACAGCCACATCGTGCTCCCCGACTCCGACGACTGGTGGCGGGGGAGACTGCCCGAGAAGTACGCCGCCTGGATGCCCTCCTACCGGGACGACCGGCTGACGGCCGAGGGCCGGGTCATCGAACGGCCCTCGTCCACCTTCCACGGCCGGCCCACCCAGGCCGCCTGGTTCGGCACCGCCCAGGGCGCCACCTACACCCCCGGGAGCTGGAAGTCCGACGACCCGGCCGCCGTGGACGTGCTCGGCGCTCTCCAGCGCGGCGGCCTGGATCCCAAGGACCGGCTCACCGCCATGGATCGGGAAGGCATCAGCCGCGCCTACATCTTCCCGTCCAAGGTGCTCGGGCTGCTCCCGGCCCTGCGCAGCTCCGCCTTCGCGTACGAGGTCGCCAAGGCGTACAACGACTGGGCCCTGGCCTACTGCGCCGAGGACCGGGAGCGGCTCTTCCCGGTCGCGGCACTGCCGCAGCACGACCTCGTGCTGGCCGTGGACGAGGCGCGCCGGGCCCTGGAGCAGGGCGTACGCACCGTCATCCTGCGGCCCAACACGGTGGCCGGCACCAACATCGACGACCCGGTCTACGACCTCCTGTGGGAGTTCTGCCAGGAACACGGCGTGGCGGTCTGCTTCCACGAGGGGTTCGGGGTCGCACGCATCCCCCGCATCGGGACCGAACGCACCCACGACACCATGCAGGGGCATCTCGTCAGCCACACCTTCGAGCACATGATGGCGGTCATGCTGCTCATCACCGGCGGCGTCCTGGAGCGCTTCCCCGGAGTGCGGTTCGCCTTCATGGAGAGCGGGGCCGGCTGGGCCCCGTTCTGGCTGAACCGGATGGACGATCACGCCGAGCAGTTCGCCAAGGACCGGCCGCAGCTTCCCGAGCGGCCCAGCACCTACTTCAAGCGGCAGTGCTACCTGGGCGTGGAGCCGGAAGACCCGCTGCTGCCGATGCTGATCGAGCAGGGGCTGGCGGAGAACCTGCTGTTCGCCAGTGACTTCCCGCACTTTGACGCCAAGTTCCCCGGCGCGGTCACCGCCCTGTCCGATCGGAAGGACATCGACGAGACGGCCAAGCGGCGGCTGCTGTGCGACAACGCCCGCCGTTTCTTCGGGATCGGCTGATGGGTCGGGTGGTGCCGGGGCCGGACGCCCGGTTCGCGGCGGTCCTGAACAGGCTGGAGGAACGTTCCCTGAAGGAGCAGCGGGAGCTGGAGGCACTGCGTGCGCAGGGTGGTACCGCCCTGCGTGAACGTGCCGGTTCCTTCATGCTCGACGTCGGTCCGGATGTCGGCCGGTTTCTGAACTCCCTGGTCCGGGCGATGGCCGCGCGTACGGTCGTGGAGGTCGGGGGCTCGGTCGGCTATTCCACGCTCTGGCTCGCCGAGGCGGTGCGGGCCACCGGCGGCCGCCTGTACTCCATCGAGGTCGACCCCGCGAAACAGGCCGAGCAGCGGGACAACATGGCGGAGGCGGGTCTCGCCGACGTCGTCGAGCTGACCGCGCTGGAGGCGCCCGCTCTCGTCCCCACCGTGCCCGGCCCGGTCGACTTCGTCCTCCTGGACCACTGGAAGGAGCTGTACGTCCGGGACTTCGACGCCTGCTGGTCGGCGCTGCGGCCGGGCGGCCTGGTGGTGGCCGACAACATCCTCGTTCCGAAGAAGAACGCCGAGGTCATCGCCGCGTACCGGCGGCATGTCGGCGACGTGCCGGACGCGCAGAGCCAGGTACTGGAGATCGGGGACGGGGTGGAGTTCACCGTAAAGCGTGAAGTGCGGCCCGGCGTTCGGCGAGGGTCCGGTTCCGGGCCCTAGCGTGGCCCCGCCACCGACGCCCCCTCTTCCGACGGAGAGCTTGGAATATGAAGATCGGCATCGAGTCAGAACTGCCTGTGGTCGACCGCCGGGGGGCCGCGGCCGGCCGCGCGGACGTGCAAGCCGTCTTCGAACGGCTCGCGGTCCGACCCGACTTCACGCCCTACCGCGATGCCACCACCGGCGCGCTGGTGGGCGCACGGTCGGTGCGCGACCACGGGACCCTGGACGTGGGCAACGATTACGGCTTCTGCACGGTCGAGACGGCTCTGCCTCCGGAAGAGGGGTTCGCCGCCGCCAAGGCGGCCTGGCACCGCACGCTCGACGACGTGGTGTTCCCGGCCCTGGCGGCCGAGAACCTGTCCGCCCTCGCGCACGGCTGCCAGCCGCTGACCGAAACGCTCGGCGGCCCGTACCTGGCCGACAAGGCGCACTACGGCCTGTGGCTGGCGCAGGCCGAGCGGTCCCCGGGGCACTACGCCAGCGACGCCTGGCCCGGCTTCGCCGCCGTCCAGTTCAACGTCGACGTCCCGCTGCCGCGGGTGATCGACGCCTGCAACACGCTCATCAAGATGACGCCGCTGATCTTCGCGTGGGGCGCCAACTCCGCGGTGTTCGGCGGCCGGGTGCAGCCCTGGTACTCCCTGCGGCTGCGCGGCTATACGGAACTGTCCGACAGCAACCCGTTCTTCGCCCACCGCCTGCACTACCCCCGCCGCCTGTACGGCAGCCTGGCGGACTACATGCGTGAGGCGTGGGCGCTGCCGATCTTCGAGGTCACACGGAACGGCACCCTGCACACCCCGCTGCTGCCCGACCTGACGACATGGCAGTTCGCCGAGGCGGGCCAGGCCGAGTTCGTCGACCCGGACGGCACCAAGCGCACCCTGCACTGCACCATCGCCGACCTGGCGTCCGGTCTGGTGTTCTGCTGGCCGGCGGTACGGGTCCGGATGCGGCTGGACGAGGCGTGCAGCGTCGCCGAGGCGTTGGAGGCGGTGACGGCCGGCCGGGGCGAGGCGGTGCTCCGGGAGGGCGGACGCGGCACCTTCGTCGAGATCCGTCACCTGCCCACGATGAACCGGGAGGAGACCTTCGCGTGGCTGGCCGCGCTGCTGGGCTGGCTGGGCGACACCGAGGGCTGCCGTGACCTGTTCGGTGGCTGGTCGCTCCAGGACGCCCGTACGGCCGCCGACGAGGTCCAGACCCGCGGCTGGGCGGCCGAGGTCACCGGAGTGCCGCTGACGGAGTGGGGCCGGCGCGCCCTGGACCTGGCGACCGCATCGTTGCGCCGGGACCCGGTGGCACCCGCTGAGGAGCTGGAACCGCTGGCCCGGCGGCTGCGGGACCGGACGAGCCCGGCGACCGACGCCGTCGCGCAGGTCCGCGCCGAGGGAGTGGAGGCGTTCGTGGACGGGCTGCGGATGTGCTGAGGCGGCGGCGTCGATGGTCGTACGGCTATTCCGCTATACGGATGTACGGCTGAAGGTGAGGGTGTTCGGCGCGGCGGCGGGGCACCGTACGGGCGCCGCGCCGTGTACCGGGCCGCCCGGGGCGGGCGGACGTACGGACGACGGGGAGGAGACGCCGGAATGACCGGGCTGCAAGGGTCAGGGCGGGGCGTGCCCGGCGCGTCGGAGCTCCGGGACGGTGTGCCCGGCGTGCCGAAGAGCCGGCACGCGTACAACTTCTCCGCGGGGCCCGCGACGCTGCCCCGGCCGGTGGCCCGGCGGGTGCGCGAGGAGTTCGCGGCGCATGCGGACGATGGCGCGTCGATCATCGAGATCAGTCACAAGCACCCCCGGTTCACCGGCGTGCTCGACTCCGCCGTGGCGCGGTACCGGGAGGTGACCGGGCTCCCGGAGGACCACCATGTGCTGTTCGTACACGGCGGCGCCCGGATGCAGTGCGCCGCCGTGCCGCTCAACCTCATGGGCCGGTCCCCGACCCGTACCGCCGGGTACGTGGTGACCGGCCTGTTCGCCCGGCAGGCGCAGCATGAAGGCGCCCGCTACGGCACCGCCGTGACCGTCGCCGGGAGTGAGGACACCGGCTTCGACCGGATACCGGAAGTGACCGCACGGCACTGCCCGCCGGACGCTGCCTTCCTCCACCTCACCAGCAACAACACCGTCTACGGCACCCGCTGGAACGGTTTCCCGCGCGACTGTCCCGCCCCGCTGGTGGCCGACGCCACCAGCGACATCCTCTCGCGGCGGCTGGACCACGGCCGGTTCGGGATCGTCTACGCCGGTTTCCAGAAGAACCTGGGACCCTCCAGCGCGGCCCTGGTGACCGTCCGCGACGACCTGCTCGGCCACGCGCTGCCCGAGACTCCCCGGCTGCTGGACTACTCCGTCCACGCGGCCTCCAAGTCCCTCGACAACACCCCGAACACTTTCGCCGTCTTCGTCCTCTCCCTGACGCTGGAGTGGATACGCGACCAGGGCGGCCTCGCGGCGGTCGAACGGACGAACCAGGCCAAGGCGGCGCTGCTGTACGAGGAACTGGACCGCACGGCGTTCTACCGTCCCACCGCCCACCCCGACCACCGCTCCGTCACCAACATCGTCTTCCGGCTCGCCGACGAGTCGCTGACCGGGGAATTCCTCGCCCGCGCGCAGGAGGAAGGATTCTTCGGCCTGGCCGGGCACCGCCTGGTGGGCGGGGTACGGGCGTCCGTCTACAACGGGATGCCCCAGGAGGGCGTACGGGCGCTGGCGGACTTCCTCCGGGAGTTCGCGCGCGTACGGGGGTGAACCGCGCTCGTGTGACGAGACGACCGGCAGCGCGCACGGGCAGGCGGGCGGGCCCGACAGCGGGCCGGAACCCCTGGTGTTCGACCATGGCCCACTTCATCCGGACCGGCTCAGTCGCCGGCCTTGACCACGGTGAACGCGTACCGGCCGAGGCTGAAGAAGTACCGCCCCGCCGCGTCCAGCTCGCGCAACTCCCGGCTCCAGGCCCCGGTCACCTCCGGGTCCGCACCGGGATGGCCGGCCAGGAACGCCTCGATGAAGCCGACCTGCCAGTAACTGTAGGTGTCGCGATCACACCGCCGGTTGAGGAACGTCAGCGTGGTCAGGCTCTCCTCGGCGAACCCGGCCTCCCGGAGCAGCGGGCCGAGCCGCCGGGGCAGCCTGGGGTCGGCGACGTGGTCCTCCCACAGGCCGAGGATCCGCCGCATCCGGGGACGGTCGGCGGAGTGCCACACCAGCGAGTCCCAGTCGGTGTCGAGCACCACCGCGCGGCCTCCCGGACGCAGCACCCGGTACAGCTCGGCCAGCGCGCGTTCGATGTCGCCGACGTACTCGTAGACCTGTGAGGAGACGGCGGCGTCGAACGACGCGTCCGGGAAGGGGATCTCTTCGCAGCGCCCCGCCACCAGGTTCACCCGAGTGCCGGCCGGCGCGCACCGCGCCCGCGCCAGCTCCAGCATCGACGCGCTGATGTCGATGCCGCACACCTCGCCGTCCGGGCCGACCGGGCCCACCAGCTCCGAGATCAGATAGCCGGGGCCGCAGCCGACGTCCAGGACCCGCTCGCCGCGGGACACGGCGAGCTGCCGGACCAGGTGCCGCCGCTGCCCACGCATCTCGGGGGTGTGCGCCTCGACATCGGCTTCGCTCGCCCGTTCGCCGTCGAAACGCAGCAGATCGGTCACGAGGGCACTCCCTCCTCCGCGCGGGCCGGCCGTGGCGGAACCGGCGTGCCGGTCTGGACCGGCCGGAGCCGGGCGCGCGCCACCGCCCGGTCGGTCAGGGCACCGGCCTCGCCCACGTAGCGTGCCGGGTCGAGCAGGTCGTCCAGTGTGGCGGAGGAGAACCGGGAGGTGATCTCCGCGCACTCGCGCACGCAGGCACGCAGCGGACGACCGTCACTCTGTGCCCGTTGACTCACCTCGTAGACGAGGGCGTGCGCGCTCTGCTTGCCGATGCGTTCGCCGAGGGCCAGCATCAGTGCCTCGGTACACAGGAACTCCGCCACCGACGCCGCGTTCTCCGCCATCCGTTCATGGTGCACCTGCAGCCCGGCGAGGACCTCGTTGAGGATGGCCAGCGCCGCCAGCGTGTAGTGCGACACGTCGGCGACCGTGACCCATTCCATCCGCAGGCCGCGTGCGTCGCGCTCGTGCTCCTGCACCATGCCCTCGACGCCGAGCGCGGCGGCGGACCGGGCGAGCCGGGCGAGCAGCACGACTTGTTCGGAACGTTCGGGATTGCGCTTGTGCGGCATGGTGCTGCTGCCGACCCGCCCGTACTCCCAGCCCTCGGACAGCTCGCCGACCTCGGCGCGCGAGAGCACCCGGACCTCCTCGGCGATCCGGCCGAGCGTCGCCGTGACCATGGCCAGCGTGGTGCCGAACTCCGCCACCCGGTCCCGTGCGACGTGCCACCCCACGACCGGTACGCCGAGCCCCAGGCGGGCGGCGAAGTCGGCGAGCAGCTCCTGGCCACGCCCCTGGAAGCCGGCCATGGTACCGACGCCGCCGTGCAACTGGGCCACCAGGGCCCGTTCGCGGAGCTGGGCCAGCCGCTCACCGTGCCGCACCAGTTCGTCGAGCCAGCTCGCCACCTTGAGGCCGAAGGTGATCGGCAGCGCGGGCTGCCCGTGGGTGCGGCCCACCATCAGGGTGTCGCGGTGTGTTCCGGCCAGTGCGATCAGGCGCGTCGTCATGGCGGCGAGTTCCCGCTCCGCCTCGTCCAGCACGTCCCGCATCTCCAGGGACTGTGCGGTGTCCTGGATGTCCTGGGTGGTGGCTCCCAGGTGCACCATTTCCCCCGAACCCGCCTCACACGCCGCCGCCAGACCGCGCAGCAGCGGCACGAGGGAGTGGCCCGTACGGCGGAATTCCGAAGCCAGGGAGCCGAGATCGATCCGGCCCGGCTCGCAGGCCCGCGCCACCCGGGCCGACGTCCCCGGCGGAATCATGCCGAGTCGTTCCTGACTCCCCGCCAGTACGACCTCCACCCGGAGCCATCGGCGCAGCCGACATCGGTCACAGAAGATCCGGTGACTGGCGGCCGTGGCGTACCCCTGCCCGTGAAAGAACGAATCCAGTACGTGTCCCCGCTCGTGGTCGCACTCCGCCATCGCGCGCCCGTCGTCACCCTCCGACGCACCCGACACCGCCGACGGGTACGCGGGTTCGGTGGGGCCGTGGGGAAGGTCGTCCCCGTACGGGGCGGGTGTCTGCTGGTGCCTGCGAGAAGTATTCATGAATCCTCGCGTTCCATGAGTTGCTTCTGAGGTCACTTCGGTCAACTCGGCAGAACTCGCCTCATAGCACCACACGGGGGAGCCGGGGCCAACCCTGCGCGCGGGAGTTGCTCCAGAACGGTCAAGGGGACGAGAAGTGCCGTGAGCGGTGTGGAGGCGGGAGCGCGGTATCAGCGAGGGGGCTGCCAATACCGGTCAACACCTATGGATGAGGCGGCCCCGGCCGAGGGGGTGGGATGGGGCCGGGGCCGCCGGTCGGGGGGAGGGCGGTCAGCGGCCGTAGGCCGCAGTGCCCTCGGGGCCCGAAGGTCTGCTGGTGCTTGCCGTCGTGGAGGCGTGGTCGGCGTCCGGTCGCCGGACCTGGTCGTGGCGCGCCGAAGGCATCTTGCCGACCAGTGAGCCAGTCCTGTGTTGCGGTTATCCCGAGGTCGTGTATCAGTTATGTCTCGATCATTCCGCGAGAATGCCACAGACCAACCAAACTCGGCTTGAGCTGCTGTTTTGCTGGCGCAGTCCGTAAACAACCGTGGGACTCCCGCCCGAATCTCGTGGTGCGAGCCGGCGTAAGTCGTGGTCGCCCGCCGGAATGCACATGGACGATCGAAGAATCGCTTCCGGGGTATCGACACCGGGATCCTGCCGGGCTTCAATGGCTGAAAATCGGACGCCCGATCCGAATCTGTCCGTACGCAAGCCGGACACCCCGTCACAACGTGCAACCGGGGATTCTCAGGTATTGCGCCTCGCGTCTCAGCAGGAGCAAAGAAAGGCACCGTCATGACGAACTCGCCAAGGGCATCGACCGGGACAAGGACGGCAAGATCAAGCCCGTCTACTTGGGCGGTGTGAAGGCCCAGTACGACCCCAAGCAGGCGGTCGTGGACGCCAAGGCGGCGGCGAAGAAGTACGCGGAGGGCACGACGAACAACCCCCAGCCGTTGCGGGAGACCGCCAACCAGCTGGCGGAATCGACCCTCACCGAGGCCGACGTCCGTGGGGACACCAACGACGACGCGATCTTCGGGAGAGGCGGCACCGAGAAGTCGGCGGAACACGCCGAGATCCACTGCGCGGGCAAGCACGCACCCGCCCCCGGCGGCAAGGTGGAACAGAATGCCGCCAAGGCGAATCCGTGCGTCTTCGTCGGCAAGCTCGATCAAAAGGACGGCTCCAAGTACCCGAAGGCCGGCGGCAGTAGCGGTATGGCAGGCGGCGGGAAGAAGACCTACTCGGTCGAGGGGCAGAACACGGAGGAGAACAGCACGACCGAAGGATGGTCGGCGGGCGGCAAGTTCTCGCCCAAGCTCACAGTCTCTCCCGCGGGAGACAAGGGGGGAGCGGGCGGCGAGGTCGGCGGCGAGGCCAGTTTCACCTACAGCTACTCCTCCACCACCACCAACAAGGTGATGACCGCCCAGAAGGATCAAACCGAGGTCGAGTTCCCGAGCGACAAGAAGGGAAGCCTCCAAGGCCGACGCGACGGGGCGTACTATGTCGGCTACATCGTCACCCGCAAGCAGAATGCCGTGTACGAAAACAACAGGGGCCAGGAGAGTCTGATCGCCATTCCCGCCCGGGTCTATGTCCAGTCTCCCAAGGCCAGCACTTCTGTCACCTATTTCAAGTACCAGGAGTAGCCCCGGCCCGGCGCCCTCACCCGGCAGGCGACCGTCGACGGCCTCATGGCCCGGGAAGCGTCGGTCGGCCCGGATACGAGGCACAACCTCCCTGACAACGCTCTCCACGGACCCAACCCGCCGTGAAGAGCGTTGTCGACGGTCGGCGAGCGACAACTCGCGATATGCGGCCCGGCGCGATCGCGGCCCGGCGCATCGCCAGGAAACGGCGCGCGAAATGGCCTGCCGGCAGTCCAGGTCAGGTGCGTGAAGTAGACCGGCCCGCTGAAGGCCACGGTCACCGAATCAGGCCATCGCCTTTCGACCTCGCCGAACGCTGACCACCGTACCCACCGGTCCACCGGATGGGGAGTCGAGGAGTCCTTGGCGCTGGCGGGTGCCGTGTCCGAAGGCCGGGTGGTGCGCAGCGGGCCGGTCCCAGTCCAGCCGGTCGAACTCCGGAATCGCCGTGGCGTCCCCGGTACCAGGGGTGCAGCAGGGCTTCGTCGATGCTCGCGCCGAGGTGGACGCTGAGGATGCCGGCGGCCTGGTGGACCGCGGCGCGGTGCAGGACCAGGCCGTCGGTTCCGGTGGCCAGGCTCAGGGGCGGGGCGTGCAGCAGCAGGGCCAGAGCTACCCGGGCGAAGAGGGTGAGGTCGTGGCGCTGTGCGGCGGGGAAGGGGCCGGGGGCGGTGCGGTAGCCGGTCAGGACCCCGGCGGTGGCCACGCCCAGACGCAGGGGCACGGCGATGACGGCGCGGACCGCAGTGTCACAGGCGGCGGGGGTGAACAGCGGCCAGCGGTCGGCGGGCGCGGTGCTCAGATTGGTCTCGGTGACGGGATGTGCGGCTGCGGCGGCGTCCAGGGTGGGCCCTTCGCCGAGGGTGTACTGCAGGTTGTCCAGGGCCGGGCCGAGAGGGGCAGCGAGGTCGGACCACAGCAGTTCGAGCGCGCAGGGCTTCGAGCGCAACGCCAGGGTTTACGGCGTCCAGATGCAGCAGGCGGGCGGCATCGGCCGCAGGAACGGCGGACAGGTCGCTGCCGTTGCGGGCGGCCTGGCGCAGGCCGGTCAGCAGGACGGTGAAGTCATCGCGGACAGCCATCACTGATTCCCCCGGGCCGGGCTCGGAGGAGAAGGATACGGCGCGGCCCGCGGTGACGGGCGCGGGCTCACCGGGTGGGGTCGAGCAGCTCGGCGGGCGCCTGCCCTCGGGCGACCTGGGACGCCAGTTCGGTCAGCGAGGTCACCGGCAGTGGCTGCTGGGTGCGGGCGCTGTCGAGGCAGGGGCCCTCGTCCAGCTCGCTCTGGTCCTCCTCCAGGGCCAGGCACAGCTCGTCGGAGGCGGTGACGTGGACGGCGCTGTCACCGTCGTTCTCCAGGACGGTGATGCCGGCGCACTGCACCGACAGAGGGGCGACCGTCTGAGCGGTCAGGTCGTGCAGCAGCTCCAGCGCGTCGAAGTCGGCGCGGCGGCGGGTGAGGTCGAGGACGGTGCGGGTGATGTGGTTCTCGCGGTCGGTGGTGGACATACGGCGCCTGCCGATCGGCTGGCTTCCGTCCCTGACGGCTGCAGGGCCCAGGCTGCGTCCGGCGGCGGGAAAATGTTGGCCCGCGGGGGGCCATGCCGCGCCCGTTGACAGGGACTTCGCTGCTCGTCTCTCGTCTTTGGCTGGCCCGTCCAAGGCCGTCACGCCGGCCGGTTCCATCCGGCCCGGACGGCCCTACGGTACGTGGCGACCCCTATCCGCTGATCGGTTCTCGAAACGTGGTCGTATTCCCGATTGCGTCCGTGTGGGGCGGGGCCGCGCTCACATGGCGTGTGCCCGTACGGTCGTCTCTGCGCTCCCGTGGCGGCCGGTACACCGAAGCCTGGGCCGTCGCTGCCGCCAGGCCGTAACCCTGCGGGCCCATTTGCGGTGCAGCGGCCGGCACCCTCGGCGTGGCAGACGGCGGGCTGGTCGTCCGGTGCCGGCCGAGGCCGCGCTGGTCGAGGCCGCCCTAGCCGAGGCGGTGGTGGTCGAGGACGTGTGCGGCGGTGCGCAGCAGGGGCTGGTTGTGGCGGAAGGAGTGGGCGCGCAGCCGGGCCAGGGCGTCGTCGGGGGTGAGGTTGTCCTGGGCGGCGAGGATGCCGGCGGCCATGTGGACGGTGGGCGGGTAGCCCTGTGGTCCGCGCTGGACGGGGCGGGCGTGGGCGGCGATCAGGTGGGGGTGTTCGTCGAGGGCGAGCAGGGCGAGGATGCGGGCGTAGGCGACGGCCCGGTCCATGTGCACCGCGGTGAAGGGGGCGGGGGAGCAGCGGTAGAGGTCCACGGCGCCGATGAGGAGGTTGCCGATGATCAGGGGCAGGGCCAGGACGCGACATGCTCCCGCCCCGCAGGCGGTCGGCGTGAAGGCGGGCCACCGCCCGCCCGACTGGTGCAGGTCCGCTTCGACGGGGTGACGGTGGACGTAGGCGTCGGTACACGGACCCTCGCCGGTGACCAGCTGGGCGTCCTCCACGGCCCTGGCGCGTTCATCGGTGGCGCAGCCCAGCACCCGCAGGTCGCCGGTGGTGACCACGGTGGCGCCGCCGAAGTCGGCGCTCAGGTCCTCGACGCAGGCCCGGCAGGCGGTGTTGAGCGTGACGGCGTCGGCGATGCCGACGGCGCCGATGCGCTGCCACGCCGCGTCATGGTGCTCGGGGGGCATGGGCTGTCCCTTCCGTTGGGTTGCCCCGGGCACCTGGGCGGGTGGGACAGGTTCTTCCGCCGGGGACTGGGGCGGGTGCCGGGCCGGCGCCATGCGGCACGGCTGGGGTCAGGGATGCTGGAAGGTGGCGGTGTCCAGCGAGCCGTCGACCAGCTGCCGGCACAGCGTGGTCAGGGACTGCTCGTGGGTACGGGCGTGCCGGCGCAGGGCATCGAAGGCCTCGTCGAGGGTGATGTTCCAGCGTTCGGTCAGGATGCCCTTGGCCTGTTCGATGCAGATACGGCTGGAGAGGGCAGCCCGCAGCTGGGCCCGCTCGACGTTGCCGTGGGCGATGGTGCGGTGCTGCAGGATGGCGATGGTCGCCACGTCTGCCAGCGCCTGTGCCACCTGCGCGTCGGATGCGCTGACGTTCTGCTCACGGGTGTCGAAGAGGTTCAGCGCGCCCACGAACTGCCGGCGCAGCCGCAGGGGCAGGGCGTGGGTGGTGGCGAAACCGCCCTGGCGGGCGCGCTCGGCGAAACGCGGGAACCCTGCGGTCTGGGCGGGGGAGTTGAGGGCGATGTTCAGCCGGGCGGTGCCGCTGCGGTGGCATTCCACGCACGGTCCCTGGTCGGTCTGCAGGGCGAACAGCTCCAGCAGCCGGGTGTGCTCGTCGGACGCGGCGATCAGCTGGAGGTTGCCGCCCGGATCGGCGAGCATGACGCCGACCGCCGACACGTCCAGCAGTTCGTTGCAGCGGTCGCACAAATGGTGAAGGAAATCGATCAGATCGAAGTCGTCGACCAGTGTGTCCACGGCCTCGACCATGGCCGTCAGCAGTCGTTCCTCACGCCTCATTGCCCTTCAGCCCCTTCGCCGGGCGTCTCCGGTCCGTCCTCATCATCCTGGAAGCTCGACCGCCTGGCCACCACGTCCCCGGCGGCCTCCACCACGCTCTGCCCGTGCCCGAAGGCGTAGCCCCGCAGGAGCAGGAGCGCCCGGGTCAGTGGCACCCCGGCCTGCACACTGATCATCCCGGTGGCCTGGTGGACGACGGCCCGGTACAGCTCCGAGCCGCTGTCCGCTCTGGCGACCGCCTCTTGCTGCGGGCCGCCGTACAGGAGCACGGCGGTCAGGGCGTTGGCCACCAGCCAGGCGTCGGTCATCGTCGCGTCCGGGAGTGGACCGGATACCGCGCGCTGCAAGGTCAAGGTGCCCAGGCACGCGGAACAGACGTGCAGCGGCAGGCAGAAGACTGCACTGATGCCCAGCGCCACGGCTTCCGGCAGCAGCGCGGGCCACCGGCTTGCCGCGACCCGTGACAGATCCGGTACCAGAACCGGCGCGCAGGACACCACCACCTCGGAACCCGGCCCTTGGCCCAGTGTGAACTGCAGGTCTTCCAGCCGTGTGCTGACGCCCTCGGTGCGCCACAGGGGTTCGCTCTGGCCGTCGGCCGTCGTCGCGCAGGCGGCGATGCCGTCCACGCCGAGGAGCTGGGCGCACAGGTTCGGGTCGGCACCGACCAGCCTTCTGTCCCCGGTGGCGGGCTGCAGATTCCTCAGCACGGCAGCCAAGTCATGGCCGGCTTCCACCGCTTCTCACCTCCCGGCACGACCACCCTTCGCCCGCGAGCGAAGTCCCGTCGGTACGGGGATAACTCCCAACGCCTCCCAGTCTAGGGATTCCTCAGCGGCTGCTACCCGGCCGACGGACAAGGACGCCGGCGCACGGCCTGCCCCGGGCCTACGCGCGCGTCGTGAACTGCCACGGGTTCTGCCGGGTTTGCAGGGCATTGCCGTGCGTGTGATGCGGCCGGGCCTGGCAGGCACCGTACGGACGGGGCGGCCCCAGCCATCGAGGAGGTGAACGGAGGCTGTGCTGACGGTCGCGGACGGCGCACCGGGCGAAATGCTCGCCGGGAGCCCGGTGCAGGGCGTAAGTCAGTCCACGGCGAACAGTGTCTTCCCGCTGCCCGCGGTACCCGTCACCAACGTGCACCGGCCCTTGGGCAGGCCGCCCAGCGCCACCCGGTCGAAGCCGTTGATGCTGGTGGGCACCCGCACGAGCGTGTCGTCACCGGCGGCCATGGTCATGTGCCTCCAAACTCGTCCCGATGGGGCAGGCCCAGAGCGGCGGCGGCGCTGTGCTGGTTCGACAAATCCCCGATCACCCTCCGCTGGGGCTCGGGGCGTAACCGGACCACGGTGGGCGTGGCGAGAATGCGCCACCGCTCCGCCAGTTCGGGCCGTTCGACGGCATCGACAACGGTCAGTTCGTAGTACCCCCGTAGACGGGCCGCGCACAGCGACCGCAGGTTCTCCAAAGCCTCTTGGGAACGCTGGGTCTGCCCCGCGACATAGAGAACGAAGGAGTACGTGGTCACTTGAGGGCACACCTCCCCGCGCGATCCCCGTACGTCGCCCGCCCTTGCCCTCCACTGTCCTCCGCCCGGGAACCGGCCGCCAGGGCGGTGGCCGTGTTCGTCCCAACAGGAGCGCCGGAGCGCTTACCGGGCCTAGGCTCGGAGGCGTCCGTTCCCGGTGCGGCGGGGACCACCGCAGACACGGCAGGGGTCGACGATGACCAGGGTGCTCGTGGTCGAGGACCAGCGGACGCTGGCCGACGCGCTGGAGCTGGCCATCGGCGCCCAGCCCGACCTGGAGTGCGTGGGCGCCGTGGAGACGGTCGAGCAGGCGCTGCCCCTGGCGCGGACGGGTACCGATGTCGTCCTGATGGACGTCCACCTGCCCGGTACCGACGGCATCTCGGGGACCTCGCTGCTCAAGACGGCCGCCCCGGCCCTGCGCGTGCTGATTCTGACCGGGGACCCCCGCCCCCGGCTGCTCGCCGCCGCGGCGTCGGCCGGCGCCGCGGGGTTCCTGACGAAGGACAGCGCGCTCCAGGACATCCTCGCCGCGATCCGCGATCCGCGATCCGCGATCCGCGATCCGCGATCCGCGATCCGCGATCCGCGCCCCGGCCACCGGGCCGTTGCTGGTCGCGGGCGGCACGCTCGCGGCACTGGCCGAGGTGCCCGGGGACGATCCGCTCCCGCCCGGTGCCGAGCGTCCGGCGCGTCCGGCCGCCCGGCAGCAGGGCCGGGACCGCTGCACCGCGCGGGAACGGGAGGTGCTGCGGCTGCTCGGGGAGGGGCTGGGCCCCAAGGCCATCGCCGAACGCCTGGTCATCAGCCCGCACACGGCCCGCGGCCACGTCAAGAGCGTCATGCACAAGCTGAACGCGCACAGCCAGCTCGAAACGGTCGTCACGGCGATGCGGGAGGGGCTGCTGGACCCCACCCCGGGAGACCGTCCGGACATCTGAGGCCCGCGATTCAGGACTCGGCCCATCTGAGGGGTATGAACGGCCCATCCGTGGGTTCAACACCCCGCGCTACCGCTCCTACCGTAGGTATCAGTACACCGTGTGAAGTCAGAGGAAAAGGGGCGACCGGCCGATGGCCGACAAGGATGTGCTGTTCGCGGAGATGTCGCGGTTCGTCGGCACGCTGGCCGCGCTTCCCCCGGTCGGCCAGGTGCTGCACGAACTGGCCCGGTGCGGCGCGAGCAGCCTGGGAATGCGCAGTGCCGGCGTGTCCCTGTATGTGGACTGCTGCCCGCGGCTCGCCGACGCCCTGGACGAAGCGTCCACCGCGCTCGGCGAAGCGCAGGAGCGCCTGCACGGCAGTCCGTGCGCCGACGCGCTGCGGACCGCGCGTCCGGTGGTCGTGGTGGACCTGACCCGGGCCCCCGGGCGCTGGACCGCCTACGAGGAGGTGGCGCGCCGATTCGGCGTGGTGGCCCTCGCCAGCGTCCCGCTGTACGGCGACGGCCGGGTACTGGGGACCGTCGACCTCTATGACACGGCCGCCCGTCCCTGGCCGTCCCACGACATGGCGGCGGTCCGATTGCTGAACGACATGGCCGCCGCCTACCTGGCGCACTCCGCCGCCCTCGGTGAACTGAAGCGGCTGGCCGACCAGTTGCGGCAGGCGTTGGCCAGCCGGGTGGTCATCGAGCAGGCGAAGGGCGTGATCTCCGCTGTGCGGCAGGTCTCCACCGACGAGGCGTTCGACCACCTGCGTCAGCACGCACGCTACCGGCAGGCGAAGCTCCACGACATGGCGCGAGAGGTCGTGCGCACCCGTAACAGCCCCTGAGCCACCCCGGCACGGCGCCCCCACCCGGACCGTCACGATCCCCGCCTGCCCTGGCGGGGGCGCCTCCCTGACCTCCGTCAAGCCTGAAGCGTGTTGCACAAGGTCGCGAACTGGCAGGCCAAGGCGGGTTGCGGGCTGGTTCTGCTCATGCGGCGAGGGCGAGGTTTGCATGTGGGCCATGGCCTGGACCAGACGACACCGAACAGCGGTGTCAACTGCTGCATGGTCAGGTTCATACGGCAGTTCACCAAGGTGATCACCGCGCTGCGGCGTGCGGGAGCCGACCCGGTCCGCGCCCGCGCCGAGCACACCCTTTCATTCGATGCCCGTCGACAGCACGCCACCGACTCCGGCGGCCATGGCCGCCACAAAACCGGGCGACCCCCACAGTCCGGCTGCGATCCCGACAGCGGCCCCGCCTGCGAGCGCGACGCCGCCGGAGAGCCCGACCGCGAGATCGCTGCGGATCGTTCCGCGCGGTGATGTGGCCTTGGAGGGCTCGCTTGCGAAGCCGGACGCGAGCGCGAACATGAGGCCGCCGAGTACCGCACCGAGTGTCCCGCCCGCGGCCGACCGGGCGAGCAGTACGCCGATGCACCCGCCTGCGACCGCACCGATCAGCGCCCCCACGAGCCCGTCCTTGAGCGCGATCCTGAACTGCCGCAGCCCGCTGGGAGTGAGCACACGCCCCCAGGCCATCCGCTTGGGCGGATGCACCCGGCGCAGCGAGGCGCGGACGCTGGCCGCCGTCGCCGCGGCGCTCACCAAGGCTGCGGTGAGCGCCGGAGTGGTGGTGGTCCAGGCGAGTGGCAGCGTCGTCAGGACCATTAGGCCGGTCAGGACACCGTCCACGACACGGACTCGGACGTCGCCCGCCATCGGCCACAGCCGGGCCAGGACGAGGTCGGTGGTGGAGCGCGGGCCGGCCTCCGGAAGTGGCTGAGGATCGGCGAAGTTCAGATAGGCCGCCAGACGTGCCAGCCAGAGGTGTACGTCCTGGCTCAGAACGATGGCCACCAGCCCCGTAGCCACGCTGATGGGCAGTGCCGGTAATCCGACGGCTGCCGCCCGCGCACCGGCCCAGAGAGGGCCACGCCCGAGTCAGCACTCAGTGGAGGTAAGCCGTGCCCATAACTCCCCGGTCATTGGTCGGCAGTTCGTGGCGGAAACGCCGGCGAACGCTTACCACAATCTTGTCGTCGTTCCTGTGTTCGGCTATGCGGTGACGTCCACCGTGCCACTTCTACGGGCCATGACAGGTCGGGCGAACCGTGTTCGAGCGGGTGTTTGCCTGGCCGGGTGGGTGGTGCTCTTCGCGATCGATGTCGGTCGGGGGAGCCTTCCGAAGAACACCCCGAAACTCTGGAGTCTGTTCAGTAACGGCCGCCGGTCGGCTTCGGTACTGAAGAGAGGGTCGCCGGCGGCACCCGGTCCATGCGGGGCGAGCGCACCGTTGGCCTTCGCGATTCCCGCCCCATGTCTTGTCCCGAATCCAAACCCTTTGGGATACCCCGTTCACACGATCGAAGGTGAAGGCCGCGCTGAGGGGGCATGTGCCGCGGTGCTCCGATACGCTCGCGGCGATGCCTACATATCGGCGGCGCTTGGTTGGTGATCTGTTTTCCCAGGGGTGGTGGCAGCTGTGGCGCCGTTGCGTCGGCCACTGTGCTGCCGTGAAGGGCGAGAAGCAGGGCGGGTCGGTGAGCCTGCATCGTGACCGGGCCGCAGGAGGGGCAGGATGAACACTGCTGTCACGGAAAGAGAGCGGTTGGCCGCAGTGGCCCGCTACGGCATCGTGGACATCCCCGCCGAGCCGTCCTTCGGCCGCATCGTGGCTCTTGCGGCCCGTTGGTTCGACGCCCCCATCGCCACCGTGACCATCGTCGACGCGCACCGGGTGCGGTTCAAGGCTTCCTGTGGTCTGAAAGGGCTCACCGAAGCCGCCAGGCACCCTGGCTTGGCGGAAGCGGCGCTGCTGGCTGACGGCCCCTATGCCGTCTCCGACACCCTGCGCGACGCGGTGGCATCCGGTCACCCCTTGGTCACCGGGCCGCCGGGCGTACGGTTCTATGCCGCCTGCCCGCTGACCACGCGCGAGGGCCACCGGCTGGGCACGGTGGAGGTGTGGGACACTCGCCCCCGCCATGCCAGCTCTGAGCAACTGGAAGCGCTGCAGGACCTGGCCGCGGTGGTGATGGACGAACTGGAGACGCTCCGGCGCGCTGCGTCGACGGTGCGCGCCGAGCGCCGACTCCGCAAGCGGGCCGAGGCGGAGTGGGCCGAGAGTGAGCTGCTGGCCACCACGCTGGAACGCATGCTCGCCCCGCCGCAACTGCCGACCGTGCAGGGTCTGGAACTCGCCAGCCACCTGCGTACCGTCGGCCCCCGGCAGATCGGCGGTGACTTCTACGATGTCTTCTCCCTGCCCGGGAATCAGTGGGCCTTCGTGGTCGGGGACGTATGCGGCAAGGGCGCCCAGGCCGCATCGCTGACCGCGCTGATCCGCCACACGGTACGGGCCCAGGCCCTGCACAATCCGGCGCCCGCGGCCGTGCTGAGTGCCTTGAACCGGATCTTGCTGACGGCTCCCGGGGAAGGACGGCCGGGATTCTGCACCGCCATGTACGGATTGCTGCGGCGTGAACCCGCCGGCAGGCCGCCGGCACAGCGGGGCTTCACCCTGACGTTGGGCAGTGGCGGACACCCGTGCGCTTTCGTGCTGCGCGCCGACGGCACGGTCGAACGCCTGCGGCCGGAGGGCGGCATGCTCGTCGGAGCCCTGGCGGAGGCCACCTTCGCCGAGTGCGGTGCCCACTTGGGGCCTGGTGATGCGCTGCTGCTGTACACCGACGGGCTGACCGAGGCCCGCCTTGCCGACAGCAGCCTGTTCGGCGAGGACGGTCTGGCGCGTCTGTTGCCCCGGCAGGCCGGGGCCGGGGCTGCCGCACTGACCGAGGCGATCAGCGCGCTGCTGACGGACCTGGAGGCCGCGGTGTGCGACGACGTGGCCGTGGTGGCGCTGGCTGTGCCGACCGCCGGCCCGGGCCGCGAGCAGGGCCTGCCAAGACCACGGCAGGCGGATTAACCCACAGCGAAGGGCAGGGGCATGGCCGATACGGACCTGACGGTGCACGACGCTCGCCAGGTGGGCACGTGGACGGTGGCCGCCGTCACCGGCGAGATCGACTTCGGCAGCGCCGACGTCCTGTACAGCCAGGCGCGCCGGCTCATCAGTGAGGGCCCAGGGTGCCTGCTCCTCGACTTCTCCGCGGTCACCTTCTGCGACTCCTCCGGCATCAGTTCCCTGATCGGCCTGATGCGCGAGGCCCGCATGCGTCACGGGACCTTGGCTCTGGCCGCAGCACCCGACCGCGTCAGCAGGGCACTGCACCAGATCGGGCTGCACCACTTCATTCCCGTCTACCCCGACATCGAGGCGGCGCTGGCTGCCGCAACCAGCGCCCCGCCCCCGCGCAGCAACGGCTAGCAGGTGAAGTAGCAGCGCACCGTGGTGCCGCGCTCGCTGGTGTGTATCCGCACGAGGTCGGCGACCAGGTGGACGAGCAGCAGCCCACGCCCGCCGACCTGCCCCGCAGGCGCAGGGTTCCGTCCGGCCAGCGGGTCGGCCAGCTGGCCACTGTCACCCACCTCGCACACCACCTGCCGTCCCTCGTCCCAGATCCGCAAGGTGCCCGAACCTCCGCCGTGCACCACGCTGTTGGTGGTCAGTTCGGCCACGGCCAGCTCCATGTCCTGCAACCTGGCCCCGGTCAGTCCCAGTTCGCGCGCCCGCCCGGTGGCCCATCGCCGTACCGCGGCCAGTTCCGGTGCGCCGAAGCCGGCCGCCGCCGCAGCGAGCGGGGGAGCCAGCGGCTGGTTGTAGCGGGCGACGACGGCCTCGGGATCGTAGGCGGGGCTGGTCCGCCGGCCGCCCGGATCGATGATCGACGGGTGTGTGGCGTGCGCGTCGGCAAGCACCGTGGCATCCAGGCCGGCCGCGTCGTAGGGGCACAGGATCGATACAGCACGGCCGCGGAACGCCGCGTTGATGAGCGCCTCGTGCTGGGCACAGGCCGGGTACTCCACATCGGTGCGCTGTGGCCAGATCGGCTCGCCGATGATCCAGACGCGTCCGGGCGGCTGGGCATCGGCAAAAGCCCGCAGCACCCCCGGGATGATCCGGCCGGGGTTGCGCCCGGCCTGTGTCATGTCGATGAAGCGCACCGCGTCGGCGGACCGGCCCAACTGCCGCTTCAGCAATCCGTGCCGGGCGGCGGGAACGGCGACGGCCACCGGTTCCCCGGCCTCCAGACCGTCGAGGATGAACGGTACCGTCCCCTCCACGTACTGCTGGTCGTCCCAGTAGAACAGTGCGGGGTGGGCGAAGGGCCCGTCGGCTGGGGGAGCGTGCATCACAGCGTCACCTCCATCGCCGCCAGATCGGGCCAGAAAAGCTCCAGCAGACGCCGCAGCGTACCCGGCGGCCGGCTGACGACGACGCGCCGCCCCTCGCCCAGATTGTGCGCGGTGTGGGCCAAGGCGGACGCGCCGGCCACATCGATGAAGGTCACCGCCGACATCTCCATGTGAAAGACATCTTCCTCGCACCGGGCAAGACGCTCCAGCGCCCCCTCCCAGACCGGGCGTGTGCTCAAGCTGATCTCCCCTGACGCCCGCAGCCCCGGCCGGTCCGGCAACGGGCACACCGTCAACACGGCCTCGCCGGGCAACGGCCCGCCAGGCCCCCGCGAGAGCTCCACCCAGCCCTCCTCCATCGTTTCACCGTCAGTATCGCGCCACTGGCCGCTGTCTGGATACTCGGCACCGCAAGCTGTGCGGTGCCTTGGCCACTCCGCGAACAGTACTTCGGGCCCCTGGGCTCGTACTGAACGTTCCTCACCGTATCGGAGAGGGCCGGACCAGCTCTCTCCCGACGATGAATGAGGTCAGCGGGCCGGGGCGGGCCCGGAGGGCGCGTTCTCCGTCCGGTCGAGGTTCTTCTGGAAATCACCCACCCCGGTGAGCCGGCGTCCTTCCCGGTGCCCCCCGCGCTGCCCAGGCCCGGTGGCCGCGGCGGGCGTGCTGTCAACAGCCGTCCGGCACCGGAGGCTGCTGGTTCCGCGGAGGGGGTGGGGCGGCGTGATCGAGCAGGAGGTCGGTGTGCTGGCGCAGGCGGGCCAGGCGCTGGGCCAGGGCCGCGGCGGAGGCGAGGGCGCCGGCCGGGAGGGTGTGGGCGGGCAGCTGGGCGTACAGGTCCTGGGCGGCGTCCTCGGCGTCGCACAGCCGGGCGTCGATTTCGACGAGCAACGGGCTCATGGCCGGTGGGGTGGCCGGCTGGCTGGTGCGGTGCTGGTGTTCGGTTTTCAGCAGGGCGGTTTGCTCGTGCAGCCGGCGGTTGACGTCGTACAGCGCGACGAAGACGGCGACCTTGGCGCGCAGTACCCAGGGGTCGAAGGGTTTGACCAGGTAATCGACGGCGCCGACCGCGTAGCCGCGGAACGTGCGGTGGGCGCTGTGACCGGCGGCCGTCAGGAAGATGATCGGTACGTGGCGGGTACGGGCGCGGTGTTTGATGTGCGCGGCGGTCTCGAAGCCGTCCATGAGCGGCATCTGCACATCGAGCAGTATCAGCGCGAACTCCTCTGACAGCAGCGCCTTGAGAGCGGCCTCACCGGAGGTGGCGCGCACCAGGTGGTGGTGCAGCGGGTCCAGGACGGCTTCCAGGGCCAGGAGGTTTTCCACCCGGTCGTCCACGAGCAGGATCTTTATCACCTGCGTACCGCGCGGCGCGGGTGCCTCAGCGCCGACGGTGGGCCGAGGGGCGGGTACGGGGACGCCGGGCCCGCCGCCGCTTGACGGGCGGGACGCCGCAGCAGGTCTGTCACCGGGAGAGGGAGCGCCGGGTTGCAGCGCCCGCGTGCCGTTGGGCATGGCCATCTACGCCTTTCACCGGGCCGGCAGACAGCGCGCTGGTCGACGCGCGGCTCT
The DNA here is from genome assembly GCF_055577005.1 of Streptomyces sp. NPDC033221. Classification (NCBI taxonomy): domain Bacteria; kingdom Bacillati; phylum Actinomycetota; class Actinomycetes; order Kitasatosporales; family Streptomycetaceae; genus Streptomyces; species Streptomyces sp. NPDC033221. The sequence goes on from NZ_JBVIQN010000014.1 coordinate 137,271, forward strand.
CGCGCGCGTCGGTCGTGCCCGTCGGCCGGCCGGACATCCGTCCCTAAAACCATCGTTCCCCCGCCCGCCCCGGCCCGACACTCCCGCGCCGCGGTTTCCGGCCCGAGTCCGGCGTAAGCCCCGGGAGCGCCGGGGGAGATCACTCCGGAAGCGGTCAGGCAGCACGAAGCTGAGGAAGCGAGCCCACCTGTCGCCCCTGTACGGACGTCCGGGCGGGGCAGCCGTTACGCCGCACATCCCGTTCCCCCCCCACCTGCGCCATGGTCTTCCGCAGCGAACTCGACGCGGCACTGACCGAGGCCGCAGCCGCCGCCCGGGCCACGGATCTGAGCAAGGTCTACGGCGACGGCGAGACCCTCACGCTGTTCGGCGCGGTCCTCGGCATCGGCGTGGGCGCGTTCCTCGCCTGGGCCGGTGGCCGGTGGGCCGCCTCGCAGATGCCGCAGTACGAATTGGTCATGCCGTGGGGCCGCCTGGCCGTCTTCCTGGCCATTGCCCTGGCCGTCGGCGTCCTTGCCGCCGCCTGGCCGGCCCGTCGCGCCGCACGGCTGAACACCCTGCAATCCATCGCCGCGCAATGACTCCGAGCCGACAACCGCCTCCGGTGTCCCGCACGTCCGCCGCTCTGGCTGTACGCCATGTCTGCCAAAGGTCGGACACCCCCTTTCCGGAGTTCTTGAGGAGCCCCGCTTGACCGCCTTCGTCTCCTTCGCCGAACGGGCCGTCCCGGCCGTCGCGTACCGGCGGCGGCGCAATCTGATGGCGGCGGGTATCGCGGCCTTCGCGTTCACCGTGTACGCCGTCTTCGCACTGCGCCGCCACGCGCTGTTCCAGAGCACCGGTTACGACCTCGGAATATTCGGCCAGGCCGTACGCTCGTACGCCGAGGGCAGGCTGCCCGCCTCGCACATCCGGGCGGCCACCGGCGGTCCGGAGCTCCAGGACGCCGGCTTTCCCCTGTTGGGAGACCACTTCCACCCGGTGCTGGCCGTGCTCGGGCCCGTCTACCGGCTGCTGCCGCACATCGAGATCCTGCTGCTCGCGCAGGCCGTGCTCGTCGCCTGCTCGGCCTACGCCGTCACCCGCTCCGCCGCCCGTCACCTGGGCCATCAGGGGCGCTGGGCGGCACCGTGCCTGGGCACCGCCTACACCCTGTCCTGGGGACTGCAACAACTGATCGGCTTCGACTTCCACGAGGTCGCCTTCGCCGTACCGCTGCTCGCGTTCGCTCTCGCCGCCTACCTGGACCGGCGCTGGGTCACCGCCGCCTGCTGGGCCGGCGTGCTCCTGCCGGTCAAGGCGGACATGGGGCCGACCGTGTTCGTCTTCGGTCTTCTGCTGCTGCGCCGGCACCGCACGGCAGGGGCCACGCTGTGCTTCCTCGGCCCGCTCGCCACGGCCCTGATCGTGTGGGTGGTCATTCCGTACTTCAACCCCGAGGACACTTACGCCTACCTGGCCTCCGCCTCCTCCACCAGCGAGGCGGGCGGCGGACCGCTGGCGCATGCCTGGGAGGCGCTGTGCCACTTCCTTGTCCCCGGCACCAAACTCGGCACCCTCCTGATGGTCCTGCTGCCCACCGTCTTCCTCGCCCTGCGCAGCCCCCTGCTGCTGGTTGCGGTGCCCACGCTCGTCTGGCGTTTCGCCTCCGACACCCCGGCGTACGGGGGCCTGAAATACCACTACTCCGCGGTCCTCATGCCGGTCGCCTTCTTCGCCCTGATCGACGCACTGGCCCGGCTGAGCCGGAACCCCGCGCTTCGGGACCGGGGCCGGACCCTGCTCAGGGCCGTACCGGCCATCACCCTCGCCATCGCCTGCCTGACCTCGCTCGCCATGCCCCTGCGGCAGGCCGTCGGCCCGCGGTTCTGGCAGGACGCCCCGCGGGCCGCCGCCGCACGCGCGGCCCTCGCCCATGTGCCGGACGGCGCCCGGGTCGCCGCGAGCAACGGCCTGGCCCCCCACCTCACCGACCGGGCGACCGTCCATCTCGCCTCCCATGAGGCGACGCGTCACCAGCCGGCCGACTGGATCATCGTCGACACCGCGGAGACCTTCCCGGACGGCGGCCCACCCCCCGTACTCGACCAAGCCGCCGCCACCGGCTACCAGCAGGTGTTCACGGCTGACGGGTATGTGGTGCTGCGGCGGTGACCCATCGGCCGGCACTCGCCGGCACCGAGCGGAAAAGCTCGTACCCACACGGCATTCTTGGCACGGAAACAGCCCTGAGAAACTGACGAACCACGGAGACGCACGGTGGCAACCACTCAAGAACCGCCCATGACCCTTTCAGCGCCGGACGCACTCATGGCCGGATACCTCGACTTCTATCGCAGCACGGTGCTGCGCAAGCTCGACGGCCTGTCCGACGAGGAACGGCGCCGCAGCAGAGTCCCCTCCGGATGGACGCCACTGGAACTGCTCAAGCACCTGGCCCATGTCGAGATGCGGTGGCTCAGGTGGGGGTTCTCCGGTGAAGACGTAACGGAGCCGTGGGGGGATCTGGAATGCCGCGGTGGCAGGTGGCGGGTCGGCCCCGAGGAGACGTTCGAGGAGGTCAGAAGATTCTTCGAGGATCAGTGCGACCGTTCCCGGGCCATTGTCGCCGCGGCCCGCTGGGAGGACCGAGCCGCGACCCTCGGCGGGAACGTCCTGCCGGAAGAGGAACGGCCCGCCCTGGGCTGGATCCTGTTCCACCTGCTCCAGGAATACGCGCGGCACACCGGGCACCTCGACATCGCACGCGAACTGGCCGACGGAAACACCGGCGAATAGGCCCCCGGTTTCCCCTTTCAGGAAAGGAGCCACCACCATGCAGCCCGTGCTTGCCATACACCGCGACCGCTCCGAAGGCGACATACGGCCCGCAAGATGGTGGCGCGCATGACGTCCGGCCCATTCCGCACGACCTCCGGCCCGCACACACAACACCTGGCAGGCCGTGAAGGGGAACTGGCGGCACTGGCATCTTTCCTGGCACGCGCCGCTTCGGGCGAGGGCGGTGGTCTGCTGCTGACCGGCGAGCGGGGCATCGGGAGGTCGGCGATGCTTTCCGCCGCTGTGGCCACCGCTCAACACCGGCACATCCAAGTACTGAGCGCTGCTGCCCAGGAGTTCGACCAGCGGGTGCAGTTCGGGGTGATGGCTGCATGTCTCGGCGTCCACCCCGACTCCACCGACCGGTGCCGGGCGGCGGCGGTCGAAGCCCTCTACGCGCGCGGGCGGCACCACGGTCCGGAGACGGCCGGTACCGCTACGGCATGGACCGATGTAGCCATGGTGCAAGTGCTGCTGGACCTGGTGGAAAGGCTGTGCCAAAAGGGGCCGCTGATTCTGGTCATCGATGACCTGCAGTGGGCGGACGCGGCGAGCCTGTCGGTGCTGCACCGGCTCCGGCTCGCCCAGAGGAAGCTCCCCGTAGCGGTGCTGTGTGCCCACCGCCTTTCCCACAAAGCCCTGCAACCCGCCGAAGTACCGCCTTCTGGAGCTCAAAAACAGCGACGAACTCCGGCTTGGACCGCTGTCCGGCGATGCCGTCACGGCCGTCGTCACCCACCACCTCGGCGCCCGCCCGGGGCCCCAGCTGTCGCGGCTGGTTGAAGGGGCGGGAGGAAATCCGCTGTTCGTGACCGATCTGTGCGCCGCGCTGCGCACGGACGGATGGCTCACACCCCCTGCCGGCAGACCCGAGATCGAATCTGCGAAGCGCAGCACACCGGAGTGCTGCACGACGACGGCGAACTGCTGAGGTTCCGCCACGGCCTGATCCGCCAGGCCTTGCATCGGGACCTGCCTGGCTCCCTGCGCGCTCTGCTCCAGACGAAGGCGAGCCGATCTCCCGCTCACAACGTCCCACCCCGCGAAGCCGACGGGAACGCGGCCCAGCACGACCGGCCCGCAGAGAACGCCGGTCACACCGACTCCGTACGGACTCGCGCTGTGCCGGACCAGCACGACCAGACAGCGCGACGCCCCGCAAAGACCGCCCCCACAGCGGAAGACCGTCTCCTCCAGCAGGCCCTGCTCCACTACGCGAGGGGCCAGTGGAACGACTGCCTGTCGAAGATCCCCAGCGGCGTGAGCGGAAAGTGCCCTTCACGGACTCTGAACGGCCTCGCGGCGCTGATCGCTCTGCACCGGGACCGGCGTACCGAAGGGGAGGCCCACCTGGCGGCTGTGGCAGCTGCCCGTGACACGGAGACGCGCACCCGGCTGCCGGACCTGCTCTTCCTCTACGGGACCGCGCTACGGCACGAGGCGAGCGGCGAGCCCCTGCAAGCCTTCCACGCCCTCCATCACGCCTGGTGCCAGGGCCGCGATGACTCATCGCACGAGCAACTCCTGCTGTCCTTCCTCGCACCCGGACTGACCCGTCTGGCGTTGGCACGCGAAGACACCGACTGCGCGCGGCTTGTCCTGCGCCGGGTCACGTCCTGGGCCCAACTCACCAGCGCGCCCGGCCACCACGCCGACGTCCACCACGCCAAAGGACTGTGCGAGCAAGATCCGCATCTTCTCCTGCAAGCGGCGACTGCCACCGGAGTGCGCATCGGCCGTTGAACGAAGCCCGCGCTTGCACGGATGCGGCCGAACTGTCCGCCCGTACCGGGCGTCTGCCGGAAGCCCGCGCTCTCCTGGGCCGGGCATGGGAGATCTACCACCGCCTCGGAGCCACCGCGGACGGAAACCGGGCCGCCGAACGGCTCCGTGGCGCGGGGGTGTGCCTGGAGAGCCACAGACACCAACGACGTCCCGCGCACGGCTGGGACGCGCTGACCGAAACGGAACTCCGGGACGCTGCCCTGGTCGCCGAAGGCCGTACCAATCCGCAGATTGCCGCGCCACTGGTCCGGTCCCGCAGCACCATACAGACCCATGTGTCGAGCATCCTGCGCAAACTCGGCCTGACCTCGCGGACAGCCGTCGCGGCGGAGTTCACCCGCTGGAACGGACAGTGGACTCCTACCGGATTGCGCCCGGATCGGTCCGGCATGAATCCGGCGTGAATCCAATTTCCTACCGGCAAGTATCGGTCAGGTGGGGGATGCGCGGCACATATCCCTCAACGCAGGATAGGCCGCAACGAGAACTCCTCCGGAACACCAACGGATTCTCTTCTCGCATCTCGAAGGAGCAACCATGCGGAATGAGGCAACAGGCGCCACGCGCCGGACGACAGCCACCACGCGCCGGACGATCCGGAGAAGGGGATGGGCCGTGGCCGTCCTCGGCACGGCCAGCCTGACCACGACAGTGCTCACCACCGCGCCGGCCACGGCCGCGACTCCGCAAGACGGATGGTACGCATCCGAGCAGCAAGCCGTGGACATGCTCGCCTCCACGGTCAAGCTGAACGCGAAGGAGGCGGTGAAGGGATACCCGACCGGTATCCAGGCGAACCAGTCCGTCACCCTGGCCCACGTCGCGAACGAGAACGGCTATAGTCCGGACGAGGCGGAACAGGACGCACTGAAGCTCGACAGCCTGAAGCCGAAGGAGGGCTTCGAAGCCCAGCCGCGCGAGGTCCACTCAAGCACCGCGGACAACAAGCTGAACGGGCTGACCGTACCGGCCGATCAGTTGTGCAACACGGACAGCGCGAACGTGGGCGCGGACTTCAAGGAAACCACCTGTGGGTTCGTCGGAAAGCTCGACCCGAAAGGGAAGTTCCCGATTTCGAGTGCGTCGAGCAAGGTCACCGGCAAAACGAAGGCCACCTGGTCCTATGAGACCGCGGTGGGCAAGGAGAACGCCGAAACCAAAGGCTGGTCCATAGGCGGGAAGCTCAACGCCAAAGTGACCACGTCGAACGCGCCGAACGGCGTGGGCAAATCGGGCGAGGCCGGGGCAGAGCTGAACTTCACCTACAACCAGTCGAACACCACCACCAGCAAGTGGTCCAGCACGAACAAGGAAACGTACGAGGACACGATCCCCGACACGGCCGCGATGGGCTGGCTCGAGGGGCGCGCCAACGGTACGTACTACAACGGCTATATCGTCGTCAGGGAAATCGTCAATTCCCCAAAGGTGCTGGGCAAGAAGCAAAAACTGGCCCTCATTCCGGCCCGGGTCCTGATCCAGGCCCCTGAGGCGCCTCAGCCTGTCGTCCTGGTCAAGCGAACCGACAAGAGGTAGGGCGGCCCGGGCCGTCTCATGCTTGCCCGGTGAGGGCCTCTGCTTCCAGGGCGGTGAGCAGTTCGGTGAGCGCGGGCAGTGACCGTTCCAGTGCCTCGCGGCTTTCGGGGCGCAGGCCGTCCAGGGCGCGGCGCAGGGCGGCGGTGCTGGTGCGGTCGTAGCGGTCGAGCATGTCGAGGGCCTTGGGGGAGGCGGTGAGGTGGGCGGTGCGCAGGTTGGTGGGGGAGGGGGTGCGTTCGACCAGGCCCGCTGTGGTCAGGGTGCGGATGAGGTTGCTGACGGTGGAGGGGGCCGCCTTGAGCCGGGCGGCGGCTTCGCGCGGGGTGATCGTGCCGGCTTCGGCCAGGACCCGCAGGAGTTCGATCTGGGCCTCGGGGAGGTCGGGCAGGCCCTCGGAGCGGCGGGTGCGCAGTACGGCTCGGCGCAGGGGGCCGAGGAGTCGGCCGAATTCGGTCGCGGTGTCCATGACCCCATTGTGCCCCAGCTAACATTTTGCAACAAAACTGTTTTGATGCAAAATGAAGGGGCGGGGTTCCGCACCGGTTTCATGCCGCGGAACTCGCCGTACGCAGCGCGCCCGTGGCGCTCCGGCACGCACCCCATACGAGGAGGACACCCATGACCACTGTCGCCGACCCCACTCCCGTCCAGGATCTCTCCGGGATCGTCGGCCACCGCTTCATCTACACGTACGCCAACGGCTGGCAGTACGAGATGTACGTGAAGAACGACCACACCATCGACTACCGCATACACAGCGGTCACGTCGGCGGCCGGTGGGTGAAGGACCAGGAGGTCGATCTGGTCCGGCTCGACGAGGACAGCTACAAGGTGTCGTGGACCGAGCCCACCGGCACCTCGGTCGCCGTCAACGTCATGCCCGGCAAGCGCCGCCTGCACGGCGTGATCTTCTTCCCGGACTGGATCCGCCGGCACGGTGAGCGCACCGTCTGTTACCAGAACGACCACCTGGACGCCATGCGCGCCTACCGTGACCAGGGCCCGGCCTACCCCGTCTACGTCGTGCCCGAATTCGCGACGATCACGCTGTTCGAATACGTCGGCGCTGACGACGACTCGGTCGTCTCCGTCGCTCCCGGTGACCTCCCCGCCGACTGGTCCCAGCGCACCAACTGACCCACCCACCCGCCCCGGCCGGAGCCGGCCCTTGGCCGCAGCCGGGGAGAGCAGCGATTCGTCCGCCGGGACGAGGCGGACGGCGTCGAGCAGCTGGGCAGGTTCGATGCCCTTGCCGAGGAAGCCGCTCGCCCCGGCCCGCAGGGCCTGGATGACGAAGTCGTCCACCTCGAAGGTGGTGAGGACGAGGACCTTCACCCCGGCCAGGTCTTCGTCCTGTCCGATGAGCCGGGTGGCTTCGATGCCGTCGACCTCGGGCATCCTGATGTCCTTGACGACGACGTCGGCGCGCTCGGAGCGGGTCAGCTCCACGGCCTCGCGTCCGTTGGACGCCTCCGCGACGACTCCCATGTCCGGCTGTGCGTCGATGAGCAGGCGGAAAGTGCCGCGCAGCAGGGCCTGTTCGTCGGCGAGCAGGACACGGATGGTCATCGGGGGCCTTTCGGGGCAGGGGGTGTCAGGTGGTCTGCGGGGTGAGGGTGAGGGGGAGTTCGGCCTGTACCCGGCAACCGCCCTCCGGACCGGGCACACCGCATGACCGCCCAGCAGCTCGGTATTCAGCCACATCAGACGGCTTTGTGCCATTCATCGGCAACCTTCCTCCCTCTCCCGCCGCAGTCCGGCTACACAGGAAGGGCCGGGACGGCGTGCGGCCGTTCCGGCCTGGTGATGCCCGGTCATGGGGGAGGGCTGGACGGTTGCTGACCATCAACGTGGCGGTGCTGCTCGCCGTCATCGTCATCCTGCGGCTGCGGCGGCGTACGCAAGCCCGCAGCCGCTTCGACGAGAAGATGACCGTCGTCATCGTCCTGGCCCTCGGCGTGCTGATCGCGCCCACCCCGATAGGCCAAGGCATCCTGAACGTTCTGGGGCAGCTCGTCAGCGGCATCACCCAGGCCGGCCAATGAGCCCCCGCAGGCGAAGGACTTCCGAGGCCAGGCGACCACCGACGCGCCGGCGCTCCCGCAGTTCGGCCAGGCGGCATCAGCGCGCACAGGACCGGCTGACCGGGCTCCTGGTGATGGCCGTCTTGTCCGTCGCCCTGGTGGTGGCCGTCGTCAACTGGCTGCTGGTCCACTGGTGGATCGTGGCCGCGGCCGCCGTGTTCGCGACGCTGGCCGGCGGCGGATGGCTCTACCAGAAGCAGCACCGGGCACGGTGGGAGGCGGTCCGTACGCAGGGTTTGCGCTACGGATTGTCCCAGCTGGACGCTCTGCACCACACCCGGTTCGAGGACGCGGTACGCGAGCTGATGCGCCGTGACGGCTGCCGGGACGCACTTCGGGTCGGGGGCGGCGGGGACCTGGGCGCCGACGTGAAGGCCACCGACCCCTACGGACGGCGCTGGGTGATCCAGTGCAAACACCGCCGCAACGGCCTGGCCGGGGCCGCGGTCGGCACGCCGGACCTTCAGGTCCTCAACGGCACCGCCCGTCAGGTCCACGGTGCCGACGTCGCGGTGATCGTCACCAACGGCCGGGTGACCGCACCGGCCGTGACCTTCGCCAAACAGCAGCGTCTCCACGTCGTTGACCGCCACACCCTCGGCATGTGGGCATCCGGTTCGCGCCCATTGTGGGAGCTGCTCAAAGCCGTGCCACCGCCCCGCAAACCGACCGCCCTGTCCTGACGCCTGTGAGCAGGCCGGGGCCCGCGTCCTGAGGCCGGCGCACTCGGGGCGATGCTGAGGCTGGTGCCCACCGGCTCGGCCTGACGCCACCCGCGCCGTCCTGCCCGGTTTCTGTTCGCAGGGCAGTGACCTCTGGCGGACGCAGTGCCATGACGTTCGTGCTGGGCCCGGGCGGGTGGTGGATGTAGACCAAAGGCACCCAGGCAAGGAGAGTTGGAACCGTCTTCCGGCTCCAGAGTGAGCACGATGCACAAGTGCGGCGGCACCCTGGCCGGAACCTGCAGCCAGCGCAGCACTTTCTGCGCTTCCTCCTCATCGAGAAGCGGCCCGGACTTGGTCCAGGTCACCACCGGCGGGTCATCCAACCGGTGGTGACCTTGGCCCAGTACACGTAGCGCTGGGTGAGATGAGCGTGTACGGCGGCGGACCGGCTGCGGTGCTCGTCCCTGGTGAGACCGAGACAGGCCAGGTCAGCGGCAAATCGGGCGAGGTGCACCACTGCGACTTACGGATCGACGTGGGCGCGGGCCCGCGAGTTGGCCCTGACTCGGACGAAACGCGCCTCCGGCCTGGCCAAGCGGCCTTACGTCCTTCGGCACCCACGCCGGTGCTCGGCCAGCAACATCAGGTCGACCGGGGACTTCACCGGCCCGTCCGCGCTCAATACGGCGGCGGTGAGCTCGAACAGCTCGTCGCGCCGCCTGGTCAGGCACGTGAAGAAGGCGCCCCCGAACCGGGACACCAGCGCGTACGCCTCCCGCCGGGGCCCGGATGAGAACTCACGCATCGCACGGCACAGTATCGCGCGAAAACCAAGCCGACCACGGTAACCCTGCCCCAAGCTCGGCACATGTTCGAGGCGAAGGCACCATGGACGGCATGACGATCAACCGAAAGGTCCATGCCGCGTAAACGGCCAGGACGCATCCGGGCCGCGTACGCCTGTGGACGGACTACGTCCACCGCCCAAAGCGAGAGTTGTGGCACGACTTCGACCAGCTCTGGCACAACGACAAGTGGTCCGATCGTCACTGGCTCTGCTGTGGAAACCCGCTCGAAGGCCGAGAACTCCGAAAGGCCATCAGCAGGCGCGACGCCTTCTGGACACTGCCCTCACTACCGTCCGTGTCGGACAAAGGGTAGAGAACAAGCTGAGGCTAGTCGAGTAGTCCGTGCAGGAGTGGGATCGCGCCAGCGGAGGGCCCTTCGCGGCGTGGTGAACCGTAGGTATTGGTCCGTGACGGGCCCGGAGGAGCTGGTGAGGAGGGGGAATGCGGTGGGGGGAAACTGGGCGGTACCACGCAGAACGTGCATCGCTCTTAGACATCCATGCCAGTCCACTGGAGGTTTCTGACCTGCGTGGACTGGCATGGATGTCAATGCTGACCGCGCCAGTACGCGGCGCAAGAGGCTCGTGGCGGAGCCGCGGTGTGACGGTTGCCGCAGGTTTGGCTGACGGCTCGGATGAGTGGTTTGCGTCGGCTGATGGCCAAAGGCGCACTCCTGGTGTCGGGGCTCGCCCCGCTGGTTCTTGAAGATGCCCTGGTGCCGACGGCGCAGATCTCCGGTGTGGGCTGGTCGGATGCCAGCAGCTTGGCCGCCTTTGTGCGGATGGACACTCGTCGAACCGGCCGGGAGGTTTGCGGCGCCACGCCGAGAGGCGTGCGTCTGCCGTCCCCCGATCGGGAGAGTCCTGGGTCAGCCGTGAGGACCAGGTTTGGTGGGCCTGCGGCGTCGATACTGGAGGGCATGGCACGTATCGGTCTGTACCGTCCCGCTCGTGGCCTCCCACCGGGGGGAGCACGGCGCGCTGTTGTGCGCGTCGTGGCCGAGACGCTGGGGATCGTCGCCGCCGGGCTGCTGGTGTGGGCGGCGGTGGCGCGGTTGGGGTTTTTGCCCCATGCCGGGGTGCAACTGGGGGTGCTGCTGGTCGCGGCCGTGTGTCTGTTGCCTTGGCGGCGGCGCCGCCCGGCGGCGGTCTTCGTGGTGCTCGCGGCGTTGACCGGGCCGGTGTCGTGCGTGGGGCCGCTGACGGCGGTGGCGGCGTATCGGGTGGCACGGCGGGTCACCTCCGTACGGCGGCGGGCCCGGCTGCTGGCTGTGGGAGGGACGGTGGCTGTGGTGGGAGCGACGGCGGCCGGGCCGTGGCTGGGGCCCGGATCGCTGCTCCACGGCTGTGTGCTCGGCTTCGTCCTGGCGGCGACCGCGGTGGTCGCGCCCGGGCTCGTCGGCACCGCCCGCGGGCAGCAGGAGCGGCTGGCGGACGCATGGCGCGAGCGCGGGCAGGCGGCTGAACGGGCGCGGCTGGCCGGTGACAGTGAGGTGCGGACTCGTGAGCGGTCCCGGATCGCTGCCGAGATGCACGATCTGGTCGGGCACCGGCTCAGCCTGATCTCGCTGCACGCGGGCGGCATGGAACTGGCGGCGGAGAACCTCGACCCCGAGCTGCGGGACCACGCCGTATTGGTGCGCGGGGCCACCGCGGACGCCATGCGTGAGCTGCAGCAGGTGCTCGGCATCCTCAGCCCGCTGGACCAGGATGCCGACCGGGAGGCTCTCACCGACACCACCGGCACCCGGGCCGACATCGAGGCGCTGGTCGCGCGTTCCGCCGATGGCGGTATCGACGTCCGGCTTTGCTGGCTGGGGCCGGACCTCGACGCCGGCGTGGCCGCGGTGCGCCGCGCGGTCCACCGCGTCGTGCGTGAGGCGCTGACCAACGCGCACCGTTACGCCCCCGCAGCCACCGTCACGGTGACGGTGGCGCAGGACGAGGATGCCGTGCGCGTCAGCGTACGCAACGATGTCCCCGCCGGGCCGAAGGACGTGGGCCCTTCGCCCGGCACCGGCCGGGGACTGACCGCGCTGGGAGAACGCGTACGGGTGCTGGGCGGGTCCTTCGAGGCCGGCCCGCTGCCGTCCGGGGGGTTCCAGGTGGCCGCGGTGGTGCCGGTGGAGCCCGGTGCCTGCGTCCCCTCGCACCGGACCGGCGCAGACGTTGGCCCGGACACCGCGGCCGACGGCGCCGCGTCCCATGACCGCGCAGACGCCGCGGACACCAACGTCGCGGGCGCCGAGGCCCTGGGCCGGGGCGCCGGGGGGGGAGTTTCTCCGGGAGCGGACCTGCGCAGAAGGCGACCGCCGTCCTCGGCCTGTCGGTGGTGACGGCGCTGATGGCGCTGGGCGCGCTCTTCGTCCACGCGAGCGTGCCCAGGAAGGTGGACCGGCAGGTCACCCAGCCACGCCTGGGTATGACCTATAAGCAGGTCGCCAAACTCGGCGTGACGGACAACGGCGCGGTGCGCGCGGCGGCCACGGGCCGTGAACCGCCCCGTCCCGCCGGCACGGCCGGCTGTGTCTACCCGCTCTACGGCGCCGCCGGACACCGCCCCGGCAGTGCGGCCATCACCCGCTACTGCTTCGGCGCCGGCGAACGGCTGATCGCCGTCGACCGCTTCACCGTCCCAGCCGTCCGCGACACCGCACCGTGGGAGATTCCGTGACCGACCCCGACCGTCCCGTGCGCCTGCTGCTCGCCGACGACGAGGAGATGATCCGCCACGGTGTCCGCCTGATCCTGCGGCACGCCGGCGGTATCGACATCGTCGCCGAGGCGGTGGACGGGCGCCAGGCCGTCGACCTGGCGGCCGTCCATCACCCGGACGTGGCTCTGGTCGACATCCGGATGCCGGTCTGCGACGGGCTGTCCGCGATCGCGCCGCTGTTGGCTCTCGACCCGGCGCCCAAGGTGCTGATGCTGACCACCTTCGGCGACGAGGAGAACGTCGTCGAGGCCCTGCGGGCGGGAGCCGCCGGCTTCCTGCTCAAGAACGACGGCCCCCGGGAGCTGATCGGCGCGGTGCACGCCGCAGCGGCCGGGGACGCCGTCCTGTCACCGGGCGTCACCGGGTCGGTGATCTCGCGGATGCTGCGCGGTGACACCACCGACGCCGACCGCAGGGGTGAGGCCGATGCGCGCCGGGTGGCGGCTCTGACCGCCCGGGAGCGAGAGGTTCTGGCCATGCTGGGGGAGGGGCTGTCCAACCCGGACATCGCCGTGCGGCTCGGCATCGGGGCGGGCACGGTCAAGACCCATGTGGCGGCCATCTTGGACAAGACCGGCTCGGCCAGCCGCGTCCAGGCCGCCGTGCTGGCCTACCGCTCGGGTCTGATCAGCTGACCCGCCCCGGCACCCCTTTTTGCGGTGCCTCGCCCCGGCATCCCGCCGGGGCGCCCCTGTGCGCGGACGCCGGGAAGGGGGGGCGGGCGATCCGCGGATGTACGGGAGGGATGGCTCTGTTCACGAGTTCCGGCGCAGATGTTCACCAGTTTCGGCAGCGCCTTCAGTGGTTGCTGTTCGGTTGTGTTCCCGGGGTCCTTCCGGGGCTGAAGCATGGGGGCTCGGCGCTGGAATGCCTACGTCGAGTCGGCGGGCTCGGCGCGGTGGAGCGCTGCCTCGGTCAGGGCAGGGCCTTGATCCACTCGGTGATGATGTCGACGTAGTGCCGGGCCATCGGTTCATGCATGGTGTGCGGGGCGTCGAGCGGGGTGAAGGTGACGGGTCGGCCGGTGGATTCGAGCAGGCGACGGGTCTGGGCGGCCTGGATGTCGGTCATGGCTCCCATGAGCTGTCCGGTGTCGGGATCGGTCATGTGGAAGTGGTGGGTGAGCAGCACCGGGCTCTTGACCTGGGCGAGCAGGGTGGCATGGTCGACGCCGCTGTTGGCGGTGTCGTCGGCCCACGCCTGGCCCCATTCGGGGTCGTACTCCTTCAGGTGCTGCACCGGGGTGGGAGACGCGCCGGTCCCGGGATTGCCGTCGCCCATCATGAAGCCGATTCCCGGGTGCAGGAAGGCGGGCAGCTCGTCGTGGGCGGCCTTGACCATCCCGGTCCAGTCGCCGATCGACCATTGCGGGCCGAGCCACTTGGCCCACAGCTTGAAGATCGGGCCGAGGGTCTGCATCATGCCCGGCCCGTACGGCGGAGCGGCCTGGGAGGAGAACAGCGGCGGGTCCTCCAGGATTGCGCCGCGCACCAGACCGGGCTTGCCGTAGGCGGCCACGTAGGCGGTGATGATGCCGCCGGAGGAGTTGCCGGCCACGATCGCGGGGCGCTGGATGACGAGGTCGATGAACCGCTCGACGTCCGCTCCCCAGGTGCCCAGGTTGTAGCGGCCGGGGGTCCAGGTGGTGCGGCCCTGGCCGCGCAGGTCGATCGCGAACACCTGGAACTGGGAGCTGAGCAGCCCGATCGCGTCCTCGTAGCCCCACCACGACTCGCCCTGCGCGGGGATCAGCAGCAGCGCGGGTGCAGCGGGGTCGCCTTCGGCGACGTAGTTCATGCGGATCTCGCCCAGGTCCACCAGCTGCTCGCGGTATCGGTGCGGGACGAAGGTGTCGGCGCGGTCAGCGGCCTCGGACATGCCCATGGTCGTACTCCTTGCACGGCGGCCGGTAGCCCAGAGTCAAAGGCGGCTACCGGCTGTCATCCTTCCTGTGAGCCGCCCGATCAGCGACCCGACGCCGACCGTAGAACCCAATGAGGACATCTGCTGTCCTCGATCTCCGTTTGCTCGCCCCGACTGTTCGGACCAGCGAGCCGAGCGCGTGCTGTCGTAACTGGTGAACATCTGCTGCCGCGACTCGTGAACAAAGCCAGGAGGCAGGTGCGCGGCGACGCGGGCACCTCCCAGCCCGCTCCGGACGCACAGGGCAGGTGACCGCTGTCCCGCTCTGCCAGCACCTGACCGTGTGCGTCGGCGCCTCTGCCGATCGGCAGAGATCCGCGGGCGTGGCCTCTCCCGGCCGGGACAGCGGCAGGCGTGCTCTCCAGCCCGGACGGTAGAGGGCGACTGCCGCCCTGCGGGCGATGTTTTCGCAGGTCAGCGACGTGAGGATGGAGTTCGAGCCCGCGGCCCCCGTCGCGGGCCGCCGTAGAGCCACCGGAGTCCTTCATGCCACAGGTATCCCCACCTGCCTTGTCCGCCCTGACCGCCCCCGTGGAACCGGCGGTCCGCGCGACCGGCCTGACCAAGACCTACGGCAGCGGCCAGACACAGGTCACGGCCCTGGACGGGGTGTCCGTGGAGTTCACCCGAGGCCGTTTCACCGCGGTGATGGGGCCGTCGGGGTCGGGCAAATCCACCCTGATGCACTGCATGGCCGGCCTGGACACCGTCACCTCCGGCTCGACCCGCATCGGCGGGGTCGAGCTGGCGCAGCTGAACGACCGCCAACTCACCCACCTGCGGCGCGACAAGGTCGGCTTCGTCTTCCAGGGCTTCAACCTGCTGCCCACCCTCAGCGCGCTGGAGAACATCGTCCTGCCCCTGCGGCTGGCTGGGCGCAAGGCGGATCAGCAGTGGCTGGACACCGTCGTCGCCACCGTCGGCCTCGCCGACCGGCTCGCCCACCGGCCCGCGCAGCTGTCCGGCGGTCAGCAGCAGCGCGTCGCGGTCGCCCGGGCGCTCGTCTCGCGCCCCGACATCGTCTTCGCCGACGAGCCGACCGGCAACCTCGACTCCCGCTCCGGCGCCGAGGTGCTCGGCTTCCTGCGGGACTCGGTACGGGAGCTGGGCCAGAGCGTGGTCATGGTCACCCACGATCCCGCTGCCGCCGCCCACGCCGACCGCGTGGTCTTCCTCGCCGACGGGCGCCTGGTGGACGACCTTCATAAGCCGACCGCCACCGCAGTCCTGGAGCGGATGCTCGCCTTCGACGCCCGCAGCCGCGTCTCCTGACGCCCTCCACACCGTTGCCGCGCGGCGCGCGGAGCCGACGGACCAGCTCTGTCCGCCCCTGACGAAAGCCCCTTTCATGCTGCGAACAACCCTGCGCACCGTCCTGGCGCACAAGAGCCGCCTGATCATGACCGTCGTGGCGGTCTGCCTCGGGGTCGCCTTCATCTCCGGTTCGCTCGTCTTCGCCGACTCCACCACAGCCGCCTACCGCGCCTCCCTGACGCAGCGGTACGCCCCGGTGACCGTCGAGCCCCATTCCCTGCCGGGCTCGGGCCGAGGCGAGGCGGCCTCCGCCCTGGACGACGCCCTCGTCCAGCGGGTCGCCGCCGTGCCAGGCGTCGCCTCTGCCCGGCCGACGGTCGGCGGGTCCGTGGCGCTGGCCGCCAAGGACGGATCGCCGCTGCGCCCTGGGGCACGGGGCAAGTTGGGGCAGGCGTACCTCCCCGGTGCCGACGGCCGCGACGTCCGCCATCCCCTGCTTTCGGGACGCGCACCCCGCGACGGGCACGAGGTCGTTCTGGACCAGGGCACCGCGAAAGCCGGCGGCTACACCCTGGGCGACACCGTAACCCTCGCCGTCCGGGGCCCGGTGCGCAAGATGCGCCTGGTCGGCACCGTCTCGGGCGACGATCCCCGCCTCGCCCACGGCGCCACCCTGGCCGTCTTCGACAAGGCCACCGCCCAGCAACTGTTCTCCGTTCCGGGCCGCTACACCGGCATCGACCTGACCGCCTCGCCCGGCGTCGACCAGTACACGCTTGCCCGCGCGGTCGACAAGGTTTTGCCCGGCGACCGCGCGAAGACGGTCACCGCATCCGCGCGCACCGCTCAGCAGGCGATGTATGTCGGCTTTTTGACGAAGGGCTACTCACGGCTGCCGCTGATCTTCGCCGTGGTGTCCCTGTTCATCGGCTCGTTCCTCATCGTCAACACCTTCACCATGCTCGTCGCCCGCCGCAGCCAGGAGATCGCCCTGCTCCGCGCGGTCGGCGCCATCCGCCGCCAGGTCATGCGCTCGGTCCTCACCGAAGCCGCCGTGGTGGGCCTCGCGGCCTCGGCGCTCGGCTTCGTCCTCGGGCTCGGAGTTGCCACCGCGCTGCCCTCCGTCCTGCGCACCGGCGAAAACCTGCTCCCCGACGGCCCCTTGGTGATCGGCCCGCTGCCCGTCCTTGCCTCCCTCTGCGTCGGCGTCGGCGTCACGGTCATGGCCGCCTGGCTGCCCTCCCGCCGGGCCTCGCGCATCGCTCCCGTCGAGGCGATGCGCACCGCCGACCAGCCCCCCTCGGCCACCTCCTCGCGGGTACGAGGCGCGCTGGGCGCCGTCCTGCTCGCCACCGGCATCGGCTTGCTGCTCTCCCTGAGCGACGCCGGCAACGCCTCCGACGCCAACCTCCAAACCGCCATGTTCGGCGCCGGTCTCCTCGTCGTCGGCTTGATCGTGCTCGCCCCGCTGGTGGCCGGCCCAGTCCTCCGGGCGATCGGCCGGGCCTTCACCCGCTTCGGCGTCAGCGGCGCCCTCGCGCGGGAGAACACTCTGCGAGACCCGCGCCGCACCGCCTCCACCGCAGTCGCCTTGCTGATCAGCACGGCGCTGGTCACCGGCCTCGCCGCCGTCGAGCACTCCGCCGGCCGTGCTCTGGACGCCCAGGCCGCGGCGGGGCTCTCGGCCGACTACGTCATCAGCGCCGGCGACTCGACCACGGCCTCGGTCGACGACGCCGCCGTGCGCCGCGTGGCCGACCTGCCGGGCGTCACCACCGCATCGGCCGTCGCCGACTCCACCATCGCCGCCGGCGCCCTCGCCAAGGAGGTCTCCGGCATCGACCCGCGGACCGTGGGCAAGGTGATGAACCTGCACTTCACGAGCGGCTCCGCGACCGGCATTGGCCCCGGCCGCATCGCCGTCTCCCGCACCTTCGCCCACGACCACCACCTGACCACCGGCGACACGGTGAAGGCGAGCATCGGACCCGGTCGGCCCGACCGGCCCCTGACCGTCGCCGGCGTCTACGACGACAACCCCACCGCCCGCGATGTCCTCGCCGACCGCGGTGACGTTCAGCGCAACAGCTACCTGCGCGGCTCCCTGCAGCGCGTCCTCGTCTCCGTCGACCCTGCGAAGGCCCCCGCCGACTTGGCGGCGCGCCTGCGCAAGGCTGTCGACGACAGCCCGCTCCTCAAAATCCATGACCACGAACAGCTCGTACAGGAACAGGCCGGCGTCGCGGGGAACCTGATCAGCCTGATCTTCGGTCTCCTCGCCCTCGGCGTGGCCATCTCCGCCCTCGGCATGGTCAACACCCTCGCCATGTCGGTCGCCGAACGCACCCGGGAGATCGGCGTCCTGCGCGCCATCGGCATGGACCGCGCCGGCGTCCGCCGCATGATCCGCCTGGAATCCCTCGCCGTCGCCGCCTTCGGCACCCTCCTCGGCCTGGCCGCGGGCCTGTTCGGCGCGTGGAAGGTCAGCGGCCTGGCCGACGGGGCCATCCCGCAGTACTCCTTCGCTCCCCCCTGGGGCACCCTCGCCCTGGTCGTGGTCCTCTCCCTGGCCACCGGCGTCGCTGCGGCCGCGCTGCCCGCCCGCCGGGCCGCAGCCCTCAGCCCCCTGCACGCGGCACAGTCCTGACCCGACCCGCTGAAGCCCTCGACCCCGCTGCCCGGATTCCGTCCCACGCCTCCCCGCCCCCGGCGACGGACCGCAGGGCGGGCAGGGGCGGGACAGAGCCCGCGCAGATCGCAGGATCGCGGAGGCAACGATGCAGGTCCGCACCGTCGCCCTCATGGGCACCCGCGCGTCCGCCCGCCGCGGAACCTCCCAAGGACCTGACTCTGCCGGGAGCGCGGGTGACAGTAGCGCGATAGCCACCACACGTTCGCCAGCAGCACCGCCCTGCCACCGCCACCCACCTGAAGTTCCGCCCGACCTCGGCGCAGGCCCAGCGCGTCACTGCGAACGCGTCAACATCGCGCGGCGCAGCCCGAATCGCCGGAGCGGACGTCGACGGCCACGGCCGGGCCATCGCGCGGCGAACGAAGAAGTCCGGGGGTGTGCCGACGCACACGCGAACCGTCGTACCAATGCAGTCACAACGGTTGTTGAGGTGGTCTGACCACACGGGATCGAAGGCCATGAGCACGAGACGGCCCCGCTCCGGTCGCGACTCGAAGCCGACGTGCCCGTCCGGTCCACGCCGACCGGTACCAGCCCGGAAATGGCGCGGGCTCCTCGACCACCAAAACGGCTGTACCGGAACCACGTCCTCGCACTTGACCGTCGCACCCTCCAGCAGGGAACGCCGCTGACGCCTTCCTGCGGCATCCACGCACGACACCTCGACGTACGGCACGGCCCCGCCCGCTCAAGCCGGAACGGCCGCCCGACACCCCCCGCGCGACTGGGTTCACTGTCAAAGCAGCCGAAGCGGCTGGTCGCCCAAACGACTCGATTGGATGACAAGGGACAGCAGTTCGCCGGGAGCAGACAGGAAAGATCGCCAAAGGGCTGGTGGAAGCCGCATGGGCATGTCACCGTAGACGACCTTCCCTGAAATCCCCAGGTCAGAGGGGTGATGCCGTGGCAGTGGATGCCCTGCAACCTGGATTCGCCACGACCGTCGAATCCCTGCGGCTCCGCTCCTGGAGGTTCGGCCCCGGCCAGCCGATGCGGGTGATCGACCAGTTCGCAGAGGCCGAGTTCACGCACGTCGTGGATGACCGTGCCGATGTCCACACAGCGTGGGCGCGGGCCCGCGAGCTGGCCGTGGCCCGGACGGAGCGCGTCTCCGGTCTGGCCAAGCGGCCCTATGACCTGCGGCATGCCGGGAACTCGTTCTGGCTGCGCGCGGGCGTGGACCCGGCCGAATGCGCTCGCCTCGCAGGCCGGAGCATTCAGGTGCTCTTCCGTCACTACGCGAAGTTTCTGGACGGTGTGCGCGAGCAGGCCAACCGGCTCATCGAGCAGTCGCTGCAGGAGTGGGACCGCCTCAGCGGAGGAGGCGCTCCTGCGGGGTGAAGCGCGGTTTTGGTCCGTGACTGGTCCGGAAGAGCTGGTCAGGACGGGTGTAGCGGTGGGAGGAACTGGGAGGTATAGCGCAAACCGGGCCTGGCTCTGAGTGAATCCAGCGGAAGGCGCCTGACGGGCCAAAGGCCAGGTCAGGCGCCTTTTCTCGTCTGCTCAGAAGAACCCCAGCTTCTTCGGCGAATACGACACCAACAGGTTCTTCGTCTGCTGATAGTGATCCATCATCATCTTGTGCGTCTCGCGCCCGATCCCGGATTGTTTGTAGCCGCCGAAGGCGGCGTGGGCCGGGTAGGCGTGGTAGCAGTTGGTCCAGACGCGGCCGGCCTGGATGGCGCGGCCGGCGCGGTAGGCGGTGTTGGTGTCGCGGGTCCAGACGCCGGCGCCGAGGCCGTAGAGGGTGTCGTTGGCGAGGGTGATCGCGTCGTCGAAGTCGGTGAAGGGGGCGACGGCGACGACCGGGCCGAAGATTTCCTCCTGGAAGACGCGCATGTCGTTGGTGCCCTCGAAGATGGTGGGGCGGACGTAGTAGCCGCCCTCCAGTTCGCCGCCGAGTTCGGCGCGGGTGCCGCCGGTGAGGATGCGGGCGCCTTCCTTCTGGCCGATGTCGAGGTAGGAGAGGATCTTTTCGAGCTGGTCGTTGGACGCCTGGGCGCCGATCATCGTGTCGGTGTCCAGCGGGTGGCTCTGGACGATCTGTTCGGTGCGGGCCACGCCGGCGGCCAGGAAGTCCTGGTAGTGGCCCTGTTGGAGGAGGGCGCGGGACGGGCAGGTGCAGACCTCGCCCTGGTTGAGGGCGAACATGGTGAAGCCTTCGAGGGCCTTGTCGTAGAAGTCGTCGTCGGCGGCGGAGACGTCGTCGAAGAAGAGGTTGGGGCTCTTACCGCCCAGTTCGAGGGTGACCGGCTTCAGGTTCTCGGAGGCGTACTGCATGATCAGGCGGCCGGTCGTGGTCTCGCCGGTGAAGGAGATCTTCGCGACCCGTGGGCTGGAGGCGAGCGGTTTGCCGGCCTCCGCGCCGAAGCCGTTGACGATGTTGACGACGCCGGGTGGCAGCAGGTCGGCGACCAGGCTCATCCAGTAGTGGATGGAGGCGGGGGTCTGTTCGGCGGGTTTGAGGACGGCGGTGTTGCCCGCGGCGAGGGCGGGGGCCAGTTTCCAGGCGGCCATCACGAGGGGGAAGTTCCACGGGATGATCTGGGCGACGACGCCCAGCGGTTCGTGGAAGTGGTACGCGACGGTGTCGTCGTCCAGCTGGGACAGGGTGCCCTCCTGGGCGCGGACGGCGCCGGCGAAGTAGCGGAAGTGGTCGATGGCGAGGGGGAGGTCGGCGGCCAGGCACTCGCGGATGGGCTTGCCGTTTTCCCAGGTCTCGGCGACCGCCAGGGACTGGAGGTTGTCCTCCATGCGGTCGGCGATCCGGTTGAGAATCAGCGCGCGCTCGGCCGGGGAGGTGCGGCCCCAGGCGGGCGCGGCGGCGTGGGCGGCGTCGAGGGCGCGTTCCACGTCCTCGGCTGTACCGCGGGCGATCTCGGTGAACGGCTGTCCGGTGACCGGGGTCGGATTCTCGAAGTACCGGCCCTTCACGGGCGGCACGTACTCGCCGCCGATCCAGTGGTCGTAGCGGCTCCGGTAGGACATCACGGCGTCGGCGGCACCAGGGTTCGCGTAACGGGCCATGCGGGCTCCCCATCGCTGTCGGCTCGGTCGCGCCTCCGCTCCCGCGGCGGGGCGCCGGTGCGCAGGCTAGGGGCGCGGACGTTGCGGGGAGGTTGCGCGGGTGCGGGGAGGGAGGAGGAGGGAGTACGTGGTGCGCAGCCGTGCGGCGGTGGAGGCCGGCACGGTGTCTCCGGGGCGGGCGGTGGCCTCCAGCGCTTCCCAGACCTCCAGGTCGTGTTCGCCCCAGGGCGTGTCGGCCCACAGGTGCAGGGTTTCCGGGGTGCGGTGGGTGAGGACGGACCGCCGTAACCGGTCTTCGAGGAGGGAGCGGAGGCGGCGTACGCCAGGGGCTTCGGAGCGGGGGAGGAGGGGGCCGCGGTAGGCGCGGAGTGCGGCGGTCAGGTCGCCGGTGGTCAGGTCCGTCTCCACGGCGTCCGCGTCCGTTTCGACGGTTCTGGTCAGGCGGTACGGGCGCGAGTCGAGCAGTGGGCCCACCACCTGGCGCAGCCGGGACATCTCCGCGCGGAGGGTAACCGGCCGGACGTCGCGTTCGCCGTAGAGGAGCGTGGCCAGTTGGTCGCCTGTCAGGCCTTCGGGATGCCGGGCCAGCAGCAGGACGATCTCGCTGTGCCGGCGGCCGAGTCGCAGTGACCGGCCGTTCGCGACCAGGAGGGCTTCGTCCCGGGCGAGGACGGTCAGGTGTACGTGCGCGGCGGGCGCCGGGTGTGGCGTGTACGAGGCCAGGTGCGCCTCGGCGGCACGGGCGGTGGCCCGGACGAGAGCCAGGCTGTGCGGGCCGGCGAGATGGTCGCCACCGGTGATGTCCACGGCGCCCAGCAGCCGGCCGGTCCGCAGGTCGTGCAGGGGAGCCGCCGCACAGGTCCACTGCTGTACGTACTTGTTGTAGTGCTCGGTCGCGAAGATCTGTACGGCGTGGTCGGCGGCCAGCGCGGTGCCGGGCGCGTTCGTACCGGCGTGCCGTTCGTCCCAGCGGGCGCCGGGCACGAAATTCATGCGTTCCGCATGCCGGCGGACGCCTGGATGGCCCTCCACCCACAGCATCCGGCCCTGCGGATCGCAGACGGCGAGGACATGGGCACCGTCGTGGGCGATGGTGCCCAGGAGATCGCGGAAGACGGGCATGGCACGGGCCAGCGGGTGACCGTCGCGGTAGGCGCGCAGCTCCGGCTCGTCGAGGTCGATCGGCGCGGGCCCGTCGAGCGTCGCGCGCGCGGACGCCGACCGGCGCCAGGAGTCGGCCACCACCTGGCGCACCGGCCGCGCGACCGGCCCGCCCGCCAGGAACTCCTCGTGGGCGCGCCGCACGGTACGGGTGCGCTCCTCGGGGTCGGCTCCCGTCTCCATCGCCAGCCATGGGTTGACCACGCGTCACCTCTCCGATGCGGCTCTGCCCGTTCCGGTACGGCTCTGTCCGTCCCGTACGCCGATGGTGCTCGTACGCCGATGGTGCTCGTACGGGGGTGGGGCAGTAAAGCCCGGAGCCGTGGGGGAGGGGCGTTCGGATGGTCAGGGGTGCGCCGTCGTCCGATCTTTGGGCAGCAGGTCCACGGTGGCCCGCCAGTGTCCTTTCGGGAGACCCACCAGTCCGTACAGGAGGCGGATGGGGGAGCGGCGCGGTAGGAGGAGCGTTCCTGCAATGGCGGCGAAGACCGCGAGACCGACGGGGTGGCCGAGGAGGCGGACCAGTGCGCTCGCGAGGAGAGCGCCGAGCAGGGGCAGCCCGTACAGGCCCGCGCCCGCGATGGCCACGGCGAGGAACCGCGGCACCCTGCGGTCCTGGGCACCGCCTGGCAGAAGCCAGCCCTCGGCCAGCCAGCCGATCTCGATCAGCAGCATGGTGCCGATGACGGCGACGCCGAGGACCAGGAGGGCGAGGAAGGTGCCGGAGGTCAGGAAGCGCAGCACGTTGTTGACGACGCTGTCCTTCGGCCAGGCGCGCAGCGCGGCGCCGTCCGTGGTGAGGAAGCGGCGGTACCCCAGGCCGTCCCAGCCGTGTACGAGGGTGCCGAAGAGCAGGAAGTGGCCGCAGACGCAGTTCAGGTACGCCCAGTAACCCGCGCCGACCAGGCACAGAACCTGGGCGAGCAGAAAGCCGAGGAGGGCGGCGATCACCACACCGCCCGAGTAGAGCAGCGGGAAGCCGGCCCAGACGCCGCGGTGGGCGTCCGCGATGTGCATCGTCGACCAGGACGGGTTCTGCCACATCAGGAACAGCCCGGCCGGCACGAGCAGCACCGCGGCGTACAGGAGCGTCAGGCACAGGTACGGGTTCGCGGCATGGCTGACGAGGCGCGGCGCGAGCAGCTTGGGCAGTCCGGCGCGGTCGGCGGCGCGCCGTTCGAGGAAGTGCAGCTGCCGGGCGGCGGAGAGCGCGAACGTCGAGCCGATGGCGTAGGACCAGAACAGTGCGGCCGGTAGGGAGATCATGCTGGACTGGTCTCGGTTTCTGTCTCTGTTCCTGTGCCCGTCTCTGTTGTTGCTGCTGTTCTTGGCACTGCCGTTCCCGGCCCCGTCCCGGCGTCGAGCGTCAGGCCGTCCGCGACGATCAGGTCGGAGGTGACCAGGGCCTGTTCGGCGTCCACGTCGGTCATGAAGACGAAGGGCGGCACGACGGGCGGCACCGGGAGCGTGTCGGGGGTGAAGGTGAGGCAGATCAGCCCTTCCAGACAGCCGCTGAACTTGGTGAGGTAGAGCGTCACATTGCCGCTGAGGTCCAGGTTACGGGCGCCGAGACGGAGTTGCGGGCCGTCGGCGTCACGGGTGGTGAGCCGGTAGTCCGTGAGCGAGGCGGCTTTCATGCGGAGGACCATCGCCTTGACCGGCCCGTCGACCGTCTGCACCTCGGTGACGCCGGCCAGGGTGAAACCTTTCGGCGCGAACATCGTGGTGGTCACGGTCGGAGGGGTGGGCTGCGCGGGAACGGTGGATGCGTGCGCGGGTTCGGCGGGCGTGCCGATCACCGCGATCAGGGCGATCGGCAACGCCACGGCGAGGGCCTTGCCGCGGTTGCCGGCGCCTTCGTCCGATGGCCTGCTGTCGGAGGGACCGTCCTTGGCGGAACCGTCGTTGGCGGAACCACCGTTGGCGGAACCGTTGTTAGCCGGACCACCGTTGGCGGAACCGTTGTCAGTGGAACCACCGTTGGCGGAACCGTCGTCGGAAGAACCGCCCTCGTCCGCGTCCCGCAGCGGTGTCCAGCCGAACCCCATCGCGCTGCCCGCGATGCCCAGCCCCATCCCCACCAGGAACCCGCCCAGGTTGGTCGCCGCGAAGGACAGGACGGACAAAATCAGCGCGTGCAGACTCACGTAGTGGTGTGCGGCCGGGCGCAGCCACAGGAACAGCCCGGCCACGATCAGTGCCAGCCCGATGCCGATCGCGGCCAGCCCGCCCAGGCCGAGGCTGATCAGTACGGTCAGTGGCGACAGCGGTACGAGCAGCAGTTCCGCGCCGCCCAGGATCAGCAGCAGCCCGGCCCAGAAGGGCCGGGTCCGCCGCCAGCCGCGGAACGCCGTCCGCCGCTCGGGCCAGGGGAGCCTGACGGCCGGGCGCCGGATGGCCGAGCGCCAGGTTGCCGGACGCCGGGTCGCCGGGCGCCGGCTGGTCAGAAGCACTTCTTGCCGCCCAGGCTCACGTCCAGCCGCAGCCCTCTGAGGCGGAAGTTGCCGCCGGTGGCGGACCACGCGTGCGACCTGACCCCGGCGACCTCGATGTTCCCGGCCTGGAGTCCGAACTTGCCCTTTTCGCCCTGGACACCGGGTACTTCGTCGAGGGTGGAGGCGTCCCGGCCGATCTGCGCCGTACCGAACCGCGCGTCGCCCACCAGGTCCTCGCCGTCGATGACGAGGTTGTCGGCGGTGACCTGACCGGCGTCGCCGCCCGCGGTCAGCTTGAACACGACGGTGCCCAGCGGCGTCTTGACCTCGGCCGCCTGGCAGATGTCGCTCAGCACGGCCTTGCCCAGGCCGAGCAGCGCCACGGGGTGCCCCTTGCCGCTCGCGTCGCGGTCGGTGTGCACGTACGAGGCCAGGCCCTGGCTGGTCAGCTTGCCCGAGGTGACCTGGAAGTTGGTGCCCGACACGGCGAACGACGCGGCGAGCGCGCCCTCGGCCATCACCGAGGCCATCGCGCCGACCGCGAGCACCGCGGGGATCGCCGTGACCGCGGTCTTCTTCCAGGAAGTACGTCCCTGCGGCAACGGCCGCCTTCTCTTGCTCACTGCTTCCTCCCCGGGGCAGCGATGGACCGGCTGCCGGCGCAGCCGTGGACACGTGCGAGCGCGCGAGGGAAGTGCCTGATGGAGCTGCCACGGGACGAAGCCCGCAGGTGGCGTACCTCTGCCATACTGCGGAAAATCCGCGGCAGTTGGAGACTAGGGCTCGAATTGAATAATAGTCAACAGCGCGGACCCGGTGCCCCACGGGTCGCCCGCGCCACCGAGCGCTCACAGGCGCGCCGTGCCGAACTGATCGCCACCGGAAGGAGACTGTTCGCCGACACCTCCTACGACGCCCTGTCCATGGACGACATCGCCCGCCAGGCAGGTGTCGCGAAGGGCCTGATCTACTACTACTTCAAGAACAAGCGCGGCTACTACCTCGCGATCATCGAGGACGCCGTCGCGGAGCTGGTACGGCGCGCCGCGAGCACCCACGATCTGCCGCCCGTCGAACGGGTCCAGCACACGATCGACGGTTACCTGCGCTACGCCCAGCACCACCAGGCGGCCTACCGGGCCATCGTCACCGGCGGCGTCGGCTTCGACGCGCAGGTGCTCGCCATCCGGGCGGAGGTCCGCGAACGGCTGCTCGGTACCATCGCGCACGCCACCTGGGGCCGCGCGGACATACCCGCGCTGGCCCGTACGGCACTGGTCGGCTGGCTCTCCAGCGTCGAGGGCGTCACCCTCGAATGGATCGCGCGGCAGGAACTGGACCGCGAGACGGTCGGTTCACTGCTCGTACGGGGGCTGGGGGACACCCTGCGGCTGATCGAGGAGTTCGAACCGGCCTGCCCGGCGCCCACCCGGCCGCCCGTCCCCTGACATGGGCCGGAGCACGGACTCGTTCAGAAGGATGCGGTTCACGGCCCGTTTCGACGGGTGCGCGTTACGAAGGCACGCCAGGGGGCGGGGGGCCGTGACCTCCTGCCCTGTCGACGGGAATGACGGGTACGGTCGGTCGGAATGAGCACCCATGACCGACCGTTCAGGCGGAATCCGCCGACGAGATCCTCGACAAAGTCAGTGCCTATGCCACCGAATATCCGACTCGTTTACCAAGGCAACCGCCTTATCTCTGGGGGGAATGTTTCCGGGGGTATGGCTTCACCTCTCGCGCCTTGTCGCTGTCCGGTCGCAGCGCGCAACCTTGCTGATTGTGCCGCCAACGAGCCGCCAGTGAGGCGTAGCTGGGGCGAAAGCGGTGTGAATTCCGGGCAGGGTAAAGGCGCGGAATTGGTTTATCGCGAAACATTGTCTTTGGTATGGGCCAATCGTTCGACGTCAGCGCAATTCCCCTGGGTGCGGCAGTCATGGCATGATCACGCAGATCCGCTCCGCGAATCATCGCGATCGTCCTGTTGTCGTGAGGCGCTGCCCACGGAGTCGACTCCGTCGTGGCGCACCCCACCCCACGTCCCCTAGGGCCCACTTTGCACAAGATCACCAAGCAGGCGCTCATACCTGCCCTGACGACCATCTCCCTGCTGGCCGCGGGCTGTTCGTCGGCCGGTGCCGGGAATGCCGACAACGCCGGCGGCACCGCCGAGGCCGCCGGTACCGGTGGCGGAGGAGGGGAAGCCGCCGCCCCGGCCGCCGAGCTGGACGCCGCGGCCGACACCACCAAGGGCAGCACC
This sequence comes from Streptomyces sp. NPDC033221, assembly GCF_055577005.1. Taxonomy (NCBI): domain Bacteria; kingdom Bacillati; phylum Actinomycetota; class Actinomycetes; order Kitasatosporales; family Streptomycetaceae; genus Streptomyces; species Streptomyces sp. NPDC033221. The sequence goes on from NZ_JBVIQN010000014.1 coordinate 164,476, forward strand.
ACCGGCGACGGGCGGCGGCTGCCGGTCACCGCGGCTCCGGCGCAGTCCACCCCGGCCGGTGCCACCGCCGTGGCGCGCCCGTCCGGCAACGGGCGCGTGACGCAGAAGTCCTCGCTGCGGATCGCCTCGTACGACCGTCACAACGGGCGCGCGGTCATCGCCGGCGGGGTGGACTCCTCGAAGAAGCCCCCGGCCACCCCCACTCCCGCCACCCCGACGCCCTCCTCTCCCGCGCCTTCCGCCCCGGCGTCCTCCACCCCCGGCCCCACCTCCGATCGTGAGGGGCCCGGGAGGGCCGCCAAGCCCACCGATCCCGGGAAGCCCGCCAAACCCGCCAAGCCCACCGCGCCCGGGAAGAATTCGGCCGTGGCCGTCGGTGACGTCATCGCGAGCGCGCCCGCCCCGGGCGCCCCCGACGGCGTACTGGCCAAGGTCACCAAGGTGCTGGGCACGACGAGCCGGGGCACGGAGGTCAACACCGCCCCGGCCACGCTCGACGCGCTGCTGGGCAAGGACGAGGCGGACGGGAAGGTGCCCGTCGATCCGGCAGGTATCTCGGTCGAGCCGCTGGTCAAGGGCGTGAAGGTGTCCTGGGCGAAGAACGGCGAGCGCCGGTTCGGTCCCCATGGCGCCACGCTGCCCCTGGGCAGCCTGCGCCTTGACGTCGGCGCGTCGGTCGCCACCGCCGAGGGCGCCCCGGCCGGCGCCGCCGCCTCGGTCTCCGGCTTCGTCCAGCTCTCCCCGAAGGTGGAATTCGGCTACAACGGGAACCGTAAGCAGGCGAACTCCGCCGCGAACGGCTCCGGCAGTGGTACCGGCTCCGGCGCCGGCTCGGCTCCCGGCGGTGCCTACATCGGACTGTCCGGTGACTGGTCCTCCCAGTGGCAGTTCAAGGGCCAGGCCGCCGCGTCGACCGGCAAGGACAAGCCGCTGCGGATGCCGTTCGCCAAGCTGCACGCGGACCCGGTCATCCAGGTCGGCCCGGTGCCCGTCGTCGTCAACCTCGACCTCACCTGCTATCTCGCGGTGGAGGCCGACGGCAGGATCACTGTCGACGTCAAGCAGGACCTCAAGGGCGGCTTCCGGGTCGGCGGCAGCTACAGCTGGGCCGAGGGCTGGAAGCCGGTCAGCGAATCCGGCCTGACCTCCACCCCGGTACAGGCCACCGTGACGGCAGCGGGCCGGGCGAAGGCCGCACTCGGCGCCGAGGCGAGCGTGGGTCTGTACGGCATGGCCGGTGTGAGCGCCGACATCGCTCCGTACCTGCGCGGCGAGGGCAGTGCCGTGATCACCGGATCCTCCGACGGAAAGGGCTCCGCCACGGCCGACTGGAAGGTCTTCGGAGGGCTGGACCTGTCGGGTACGCTCCAGACCCAGCTGACGGTCTTCGGTACTCCGCTCTTCCAGAAGCGCATTCCTCTGGGCAGTCTGCACCGGGAGTGGCAGCTGGCTGCCGGCCGTCTCTCGTCCGCCACCCGGCAGCCGCACGCCGGCTGACACGCGGCTCGGCACACTGCCGACGTGCCGCCTTGCCGTACCACCCCGGTGGTACGGCAAGGCGGCACTCTTGGTTCTTCTTCCCGCCTTCCGCAGGGGGCAGTTGAAGCTCTCACGTCCGGCCGCCTACGGTCCACGGCGCCGGACCGGTGCGGTCCGGATCGCGACCGACCGGGTCTCGATCGAACGGTGCCCGACACGGCAATTGCCGTGCAGAACTGTTGTTTTACGGTGCAGGCTGTGCCTAACTGTTTGACTATGTTTCCTTCTTCGCGTCGCCTGAGCCCCCGTGCCAGAGGTGTCCCGCACCGGAGACACCGTATGAGACCCCGGTGCTCGGTCTCTCACCTGCTGTTCTGCGCCTTGCTGTGCGCCCTCGCCATATCGCTGCCCGTCAGCGGCCTCACGCCGCCCGCGCGGGCGGTGGAAGCCCCGGGCGGTGACGGGCACGGCCTCAAGGGTGAGTACTTCCGGATGTCCAAGCCCGGCGCCCGCGACTTCGCCGAGCTCGGCGGGACGACCCTGGAGCCGGCCGTCGACTTCCCCGACCTGAGCTCCACCTTCCGGCTCGCCACAGGGCGCACCGAGCACACCACGGCGCGGTGGAGCGGCAAGGTCGAGGTCCCCGAGAGCGGGAAGTTCACCTTCTTCGCCAAGGGCGACAACGGCTTCCGGCTCTTCATCGACGGCAAGCAGGTCATCGATCACTGGGTGCCTGACTGGGACGTCGAGGTCAAGAGCGAACCGGTCGGGCTCACCGCCGGTGAGCAGCACGAGTTCAGGTTCGAGATGTTCCAGGACACCGGCGGCTCCAACATGGTGCTGAGCTGGCAGAGTCCGGACGTCAAGAGGAGTCCGGTTCCGGAGTCGGCCTTCACGCCCCCGGACGGCTTCGAGCCGTACCCGGTGGACCTCACCGTCGGCGCCGACGGGCGCCGGCTGCGGGTGACGTTCGAGGGCGAGGCCGGCGGGACCGAGGCGCTCAAGGACCACCTGAAGCTGGAGGTCGACTCCACGGACATGCCCGTGACGTCGGTCGTCCGGGACGAGGACGACCCGCGCTCCGTGGCGCTCACGCTGGCCGGGCCCGTTCAGAAGGGCCAGCGGGTGCGCTTCGCCTATGACGGCAAGGGCGGGCTGAGCAGCGGCGGGGAGCGCGTGCCCGTGGTGCTCCGCGCTGCCGGAAACCTCTCCACCCACCGGCTGACCACCACGTGGGGTGACAAGGTCGACCCGGACCATCCGCTGCCCGAGTACCCCCGCCCGCAGGAGATGCGGGCGCAGTGGAAAAACCTCAACGGGCGCTGGGAGTTCGCCGGTGCCCGCAAGGGCGAGCAGCCCCCGTTCGGCAAGCCGCTGGCCGAGAAGATCACGGTGCCGTTCCCCGTCGAGTCGCAGCTCTCCGGGGTCGAGCGGCACGAGGACCACATGTTCTACCGCAGGCTCATCGACGTCCCGAAGGGCTGGCGCATCGGCGCCGAGCGGCGCCTCAAGCTCAACTTCGGCGCCGTGGACTACGAGGCGCGGGTGTGGGTCAACGGCAAGCAGGTGGCCCGGCACGCCGGCGGCTACACCGGGTTCAGCGCCGACATCACCGACGCGCTGACCAAGGGCGGCAAGCAGGAGATCATCGTCGGCGTCACCGACACCGGCGGCGGCAACCAGCCGAAGGGCAAGCAGACGCCCCGCCCCGGGGGCATCTTCTACACCCAGTCCTCCGGCATCTGGCAGACCGTCTGGATGGAGCCTGTCGCCAGGACGGCCGTCGACAGGATCGTCAGCACCCCCGACATCGGCAGCGGCACCCTCACGGTGAAGGCGGAGTCCCGCGACGCCTCCGCGCGGGCGAAGGTCACGGCCGTGGCGCGGGACAGGAAGGGCAAGGAGGTCGGCAGGGCCACCGGAGCGGCCAACGCGGACCTGAAGCTGAAGGTGCGGAACCAGCACCTGTGGTCGCCCGACGATCCCTACCTCTACGACCTCGAAGTCACCCTCCGCAGCGGCAGGTCGAAGGACGTCGTCAAGAGCTACTTCGGGATGCGCTCCATCGGCGTACAGAAGGTCGGCGGCCACCCCAAGCTCGTACTGAACGGCAAGCCCTTCTTCTCCCTCGCCATGCTGGACCAGGGATTCTGGCCGGACGGCCTCCACACCCAGCCCAGCGACGATGCGCTGCGCTTCGACCTGGCGGGACAGAAGCAGCTCGGCTTCAACGCGGTACGCAAGCACATCAAGGTCGAGTCACCCCGCTGGTACTACCACGCGGACCGGCTCGGGCTGCTGGTGTGGCAGGACTTCGTCTCCGGCGACATCACCGACGAAGGGGGGCAGCGGGCGTTCACCGACCAGGGCAGGGAGATGATGGAGCAGACGCACAACTCCCCGGCCGTCGGCGGCTACGTCGTCTTCAACGAGGGCTGGGGCGAGTGGAACCGCGACGCCACCGGCCGCCTCGCCGAGTCCGTCAAGGCCGCAGACCCCTCGCGCGTCGTCAACGCGCACAGCGGCGTCAACTGCTGCAACTCCAAGGGCGACGCGGGCAAGGGCGACATCATCGATCATCACGACTACAACAACGACGACCCGCCCGCACCCGATGACCGCCGAGCCGCCATGGACGGCGAACACGGCGGCTTCACCCTGCGTACCCCCGGTCATATGTGGCCCGGTACCCCCACCGTGATCTACAGCGGGGTGGCCGACACGGAGACACTGACCCGGAAGTACGTCGACAATACCCGCACGTTCTACCTGCGCCAGGCCGGCGAAAACCTGTCCGGCTCGGTCTACACGCAGGTCTCCGACCTGGAGAACGAACTCAACGGCTTCTGGACGTACGACCGGCGCAAGCTCAAGGTCGACCCCACCCGCGTCCGCGCCGTCAACCGCGAGGTCATCGCCGCCGGCGCAGCGGCGAGAGGCTGACCCACCCGCGCGTCCTGGGCCCTCGACCGTGTCCAGGACGCGCGGCAAGTCCGGTCGGCTGCGCAGGTGCCCAGCCGGCGCTGCGCAGCCGGCTCGGCGCGCTGCCCACCACACCGGCCACAGTGCGGCCAGGCAAACCCCCGGCGCACCTCACTCCAGACGGCCGAAACGACGGGCGGCCCACAGCAGGACGCAGGCGCCGAGCAGAATCAGGACCACGATTTCGAGTCCGGCGGGAGGCTGCCAGCTGCCCCAGCGCACTCCGGTGGCGGCCGTGGAGCCGGGAACGTGGTGCGCGATGCCGCGGCGCAGTACGTCGACGGCGTAGGCCAGGGGATTGAGGGCGGCCAACTGGGTGAGCCAGCCGGGCAGCGTGGTCAGTGGGAAGAAGGCCCCGGAGAGGAAGAGCAGCGGCATCAGGGCCAGGCTGAGCAGCATGTGGAAGGACTCGACCGTTCGGATGCCGATGGCCAGCGCTGCCGCCAGGACGGTGAGGACGAACGAGGTCAACGCCATGACGGCCAGCAGCCGGAGCAGCAGCGCGGGGTGGTAGGGCAGCCCTACGATGCCCGCTGTGGCGAGCAGGACCGCGCCTTGGACGGTGGCCTCCGCGGTGCCGCCGAGACAGCTTCCGTACAGCAGGGTGGAGCGGCGTACGGGAGCCATCAGCGTCTCGCGCAGGTAGCCGCTCTCCCGGTCGGTGATAAGGCGCATGCCTACGGTCACCGCGGGGGTCTGCACGGTCATCACCAGTACGCCGGGGAAGAGGTAGGCGCGGTAATCGCCGCCGACGGCCGTCGCGGGCACCAGGGCGGCCAGGCCGCCGCCGAGGAGCAGCAGGAACAGCAGGGGCTGGACCAGCATGAGGACGGTCTGCGCGGGCTGCGCGAGCATGTGCGAAAGGTTGCGCAGGACGAGGGCGTGAACGGCACGCAGTTCCCGGACGAGGGTGCCGGGGGATTCGGCGGCCTGACGTGTCGCGGCCGGCTGCCCCGGCGGCACCGGGTGTCGCGTGCGGCCTGTCACCGTCGGTCCCCGTGTCCGGGTCCGGGCGGGCCGCCATCGGGGCCGGTGGCCGGGGCGCCGTGGCCGAGTGGCGGCCCGGGGCGGGTGATGCGGCGGCCGGTGTGGTGGAAGAAGACGTCGTCCAAGGTGGGTTCCGCGAGGGTGATGGCGTGCACGGGGATGCCGCGGGCGGCCAGGGCGGCGCACAGGCGGGGCACCTGCTGCGGACCCGCCGCCACGGCCACGGTGAGGCCGTCCGGCCCGGCGGTCGGGCGCAGGGCGAGGTCGTGGCGCAGGGCGGCGGCCGCCGCGGCGTCGTCACCGGTGCGTACGTGTACCCGGTCGTCGCCGACGGCGGCCTTGAGCGCCGCCGGGGTGCCGTGGGCGACGACCCGGCCGCGGTCGAGGATGGCGATGCGGTCGCAGTGTTCGGCTTCGTCCAGGTAGTGGGTGGTGACGAACACGGTCGTGCGGTGCTCGGCGCGGAGCCGTGCCAGGTGGTCCCAGATCTGGGCGCGGGCGTGCGGGTCGAGGCCGACGGTGGGCTCGTCGAGGAACAGCACGCCGGGTTCGTGGAGCAGGGCGCGGGCGATCTCCAGGCGGCGGCGCAGTCCGCCGGAGAGGGTGCGTACGCGGTCCCGGCGGCGCTCGGTCAGTCCGGTCAGCTCCAGGAGCGTGGCGCTGCGGGTCCGGGAGCGGGCTCGGGAGAGACCGTACAGGCGCGCGTGGAGGTGGAGGTTGCGTTCGAGGCTGAGGTCGGGGTCGACGGCGCTGTGCTGGAACAGCAGGCCGACTCCGCGCCGTACGTGCTGCGGCTGGGTACGGATGTCGGCCCCGGCCACCCGGGCCTGCCCCGAGCTGGGGCGGGCCAGGGCGCAGAGCATCGCGATGGTGGTGGTCTTGCCGGCGCCGTTGGGGCCGAGGAAGGCGAACGTTTCGCCGGGGCGTACGTGGAGGTCGACTCCGCGGACCGCCTCCGTGCCGGGGTAGCGCTTGGTCAGGCCGTGGGCGCAGATCGCGTACCGGTCGGCGCGGTGTGCGGCCTCGGTCACCGTTCGGCTCCCGGCGTCCGGTGGCCGGCCGCGCGGTACCGCTTCCGGGGCCGCCCATCCGCTTCCTTTTGACGTGACACGCTGCACCCCTCAGGCTGGAGACAGAGGGAAAAAACCCTATATGCGCCGTAACGTCTTTGCGGTGTCGACTCGACCGTAGAAGGAAGGTGACAACAATGCGTTTGCGCTACACGCCTCCGAAGGTCGTCCGTATCGGACGGGTCGAGAAGCTGACCGGACAGCTGCGCCACGGCACTCCCGACCTGCTCGGTCACGGAAACATCTGGTAGCCATCCCCGTCGGTACGGGGCGGAGTCCGGAAGGCTCCGCCCCGTACCGTACGACGACACCGGGGAGAACGATGGCCGGTCGGTACGTCACGGAGTTCCCCGGCTGTTCCGGGTGGGTCGCCGCCGGTGCGGCCACCGTCGATCACGAACATGTGCCGTTCGACCGCGTACAGGCGCGGGCCGGTCACATCCACGCGCGCTCCGGTCACGTACACGCGCCGTTCGAAGTCCGGAACGGCCACCACCCGCGCGGCAGCCACCTCCAGCAGTGGATCCAAACGGGTACGGACGGGCCTGTCCCCGGCATCCCGCAGCCGGTCCCGCACGCCTACCTCGCTCTCGCCGGCCCGGCCCCGCGAGAACTGCCGCCGGATCGGGTGAAGCGTCTGATCGGGGAGGTGGACCGGGACACGTACGCCGCGCTCCGCCACCTCCCGCCGGATGTCGCCGGCGCGGTCGTCACGCCCCGGCGAGTCGTCCTCTTCCGCGGAGTGACCAGCGCCGACCAGCTCTTCTTCCGCGTGTCGGACGGCTGGACACGGTGGTCGAGCGACCCGCGCCACCTGCTCGACGGTCCGCCGCGCTTCGCACACGAAACGCTCTGGCGCGCCTGCCGCGGTGAGGACGTCTTCGTCTTCCCCGGCCTGGGCCGGCTGCTTCCCGGTCAGTTCGCCGTCGCGGACGGCCGGTCGGCGCACACCGGCACGTACGACCGGATCACCCCGCTGCCGATGCCGCGCCGCACCTCGCTGCGCGCCTACGCCGACCTGGCCTACCAACTGCTCCTGGAGGAGACCCGGCGGTACGCGTCCGCCGGCCGCATCGGCGTCCTGCTCTCGGGCGGCGTCGATTCCGCCACCGTGCTCGCCGCGCTCGCCGACCAGGGAGCCGACGTCACCGCGTACCACATGTACACGCCCGATCCCCTCGCTGACGAATCCCCGCGGGCGCGCCAGGTGTGCCGGGAACTCTCCGTCCCCTTGGTGACCGTGGACCCGCCCGGCGAGGACGAGTCCTACTTCCCCGACGGCCACGACTTCCCGCTGCCCTTCAACCACGTCTGGTTCCGCCGCCTGGACCTGACGGCCCGCCGGATCGCCGCGGACGGGGTGCGCACGGTGCTCTCCGGCCTGGACGGGGACGTCGTCTTCGGACCACTGCGATTCGGCCTGTACGACATCGCCGTCGCCGACGTGCCGTTGCGCGAACGGTGGACCATGGCCAACGGCCTGCTCAGTTCCCGTTGGGAGCTGAGCCGCATCGCCCGCAGCATCCGTCGCGACTACTCGCTCTACGAGGACCCCGAAGCGACCGCCGAGACCGAGCGCGCGGGCGACTTCCTCGTCCCCGTGCCCGGCGCCGGCCCGGAACGGTACGAGCCGGACTCCGCCGCGCAGGAACACACCCTGAACCTCACCGTCTGGCGGCCGTACGGCATCCACTGCGCCAAGCCCTGGGGCGGCCGTCAGCTGCGCCGGCTGGCGGCCCGGCTGCCGAACGCCTACCGGGTCATCCCGTACGGCGGGCGCACCATCGACAAGCCCGTGCTGCGTCTCGCCGCCGCCCGCCGAGGGGTGCCCTCCTGCGTGTGGCGGCACTACGGCAGGGACTGGCTGGGCTCGCCGGACGAGACATGGTGCCTGTGCCACCCGGACGCCGTCGCCGACCTCCTGGGCGGCCCCGACGCCCGGCTGACCACCCTCGGCATCGTCGACCCGCAGCGGCTGGCCGCCGTTCTCGCCGACCCGCGCGCCCTGCGCCGCAACGCCGAAAACCTGCTGTGCACGGCCATGGTGGAACTGTTCCTGCGCGACCTCTCGCACAAGACCGCCCCGCTACCCGGCACATGAACGCCGGATGGCAGCCCCCGGCCCCGGACCCGCGACAGGAGCCCTCCAATGACACTGATCCGCCTAGCCGAACAGACCGTCTTCGACCCCGCCGACGGTACGGGTGTCCTCCTCGACACTGCCGAAGGCGTCTACTTCGAGCTGAACCCCACCGCGACGCTCATCCTGGAAGCGTCCCTGCGCTGCGAGACGTACGACGAAGCCGTCCGCGACCTCGCGGAGCGCATCGACGCCACCGACGGCGAACTGCGCGAGGGCATCACATCGCTCGCCGCCCAGCTCACCGAGAGCCGTCTCGCCGAGTCGGGCGACGGGTCGCCATGAGGGCCCGGGCGACCACAGGCCGGGCGACCGCGGACTGGGCCTTCCTGCTGTGGGGGGACGCGGCGGCCGGGCCCGTGCCCCGTACGCCACCCTCGGCACGGCTGGCCGCCGCCGTACGCACCGCGCGGGCGCTGCGGGCCCTGAACCGGCACGGTTGGGGCGTCGCGCAGACCCAGCTGCGCGGTCTGCGGCCGGCTGCCGGTGCTCACCGCGGCCTGTCGGAGGCGACGGCCGTCCGCCTCGCCCACCGGGAACTGCCGCGCTGCCAGCTCGTCGTGCGCCTGACCGAACCCGAGGCACTGTGCCTGGCCAGGTCATTCGCGCTGGCCGTCCACCTGTCGGTGCTCGGACTGCCGGCCGAGACCGTCATCGCCCGGCAGCGATCGTCGATCGGCGCCCGGTTCGCCTTCCACTCCTGGACCGAACTGTACGGCGAGGTACTCAACGACGTCCCGGTCGTCCAGAGCGGCCACACAGTGCTGCAACGGGTCGGCTGCTCTGCGCTTCATCGACCGGACTGATCGCCTGTTTTCGTCGTGACCATCACATCCATGTCCGGCAGGAGGGGCAGGTCGATGTCGGCCCGGCCTTCGCTCTCCGTTAAAGGGAGCCGAAGTTTCCGGAACATCGAAGTCATCTGTTTCCCAAAGGCCTTGGGGCTGCAGTGGAGCCTTGGGGCAATGCCCGTGTTCGAGAACCGGCCCTCCAAAAGCCTCACGGCGTAGGGAGTCTCGGCCTAGTGGGACAGCGCCGGCAGGCCGACCTGGGGATGGTCCTGTACCTGAACCAGATCATGGTCGTCGAGCTGAGCATCGACGGGCTGGGCCGCCAACGGCAAGTGGGCACCGCCCCCGTATGACAAGCAGGTATGGACGGGCCCGAGCCGCTGAGCCGGGTGTTCCGGCACCTGGCTCAGCGGCTCGGTGACTGCCGTCGTGCCGGGCGAGGAACACCCCAGGATCGAGGCCGAGTACCGGCACGGCTGCGGATCGACAATCGGCTCGGTCGGCCCGCCCAAGGGCCTTGGGTTTTTCCCGTCGCGTCTGAGAACAAACGTGTACCGAGGGCGTGTTGTCCCGGAAAAGAGAGCTCCTCCCGGGTATCTGCACCGCAGCGATACCTGATACGATCGCGTGAATCGCCCATCTATCCCATCGTTCGGCGGTGGGCTATCGCCTGTCGCGCGAGAATTACACGCCGAGCTTCCAGCCTGTAACTCGCCATGTGAAAGAGCCAGCCGGTCCCCTGTATGAAAGCGCGGGGCCCCTCGACCCGCTCATTTCCACCGGACGGTTCAGCGCAGGGCACCCGGTTCGAGAGCACGCCCCCTCGCATGGCAATTCCGTTCCTCAAGCCATCCGGCACCCAGGCTCAACAGTTCGCTCAGGAGTGTGCGATGCGTGTCGTCATCACCGGCGGTGCCGGCTTTCTCGGATCGCACCTGTGCGACGCGCTGGTGCGGCGGGGGGACAGCGTCGTATGCGTCGACGACCTGTCCACCGGGCGGCTCGACAACCTCAGTCAGCTGCGCGACGACCCCAGCCTGACATTCCTTGAGTGCGACGTGACCCGTGGCATCGAAGTCACCGGCTCCATCGACGTGGTCGCCCACCTGGCCAGCCCCGCTTCGCCGCCCGACTATCTGCGGCGCCCGCTGGAGACACTCCGCGTCGGTAGCCGGGGTACGGAAAACGCCATCACCCTGGCCAGAGACCACGGTGCTCGATTCATACTGGCTTCGACCAGTGAAATCTACGGCAGCCCGGCACTGCACCCACAGCCCGAGGAATACTGGGGCAATGTGAATCCCATCGGGCCACGCAGCGTGTACGACGAAAGCAAAAGGTACGCGGAAGCCGTGACTGCCGCCTGCGCCCGCACTTACTCAGTGAATACGGGCATTGTGAGGATTTTCAATACCTACGGTCCTCGAATGCGCGCCGGCGACGGACGTGTGGTCACCAACTTCATCACCCAGGCCCTCACCGGCCGGCCACTCACCGTGAACGGAGACGGCAGCCAGACCAGGAGTTTCTGCTATGTCGACGACCTGGTCGCCGGGCTCACCGCGATGATCGACGCAACGGAGCCCGGGCCCGTCAATCTGGGGAATCCCGAGGAGTACACCGTCCTCCGACTCGCCGAGCTCATACGGTGGATGACCGGCGCCAAGGTGCCGATCGACCACCGGCGACTTCCCCGGGACGATCCACCGCGGCGCCGCCCGGTCATCGAACGCGCGGAACGCACACTGGGCTGGCACCCCGTCACCGGCGTCGAGGAGGGCCTGCGCAGAACGATTGACTGGTTCAAGGCCCGGCCCGAGGAACTGCGGGAGAGCGCCGTCGTGACGGCGGACACCTGAGGGAACGCGCAGCCGCCGGGGCCGGAGACGTGTGGGTGCCGGGCCGACAGCCCGGCGGGTCTCCCCGGACCGTGTGTAGAGTCTGGCCTCGCAGCACGCCGGCCACCGCGTCGGAGCTGGGATCCGGGATCGGCGGCAGGTCGGCGGAGCTGAATGTCGAAGGGGTACCCGTCTTCGTCAAGCGGGTTCCGCTGACGGACCGGGAGTTACAGCCGGAGAACCTGCGGTCGACTGCCAACCCGTTCGATCTGCCGCTGTTCTATCAGTACGGAATCGGCTCAGCCGGTTTTGGAGCCTGGCGCGAACTGGCCACGCACATCATGACCACCGGGTGGGTTCTGGAGGGCGCCGGCGCGGACTTTCCGCTGATGTACCACTGGCGGATTCTTCCCGACCGTCCCCCCCACCGGGTTCACCGACGAGTTGCCGTATCCCTGGGTGGAGAAAGCCCTGATACGCGGGACCGACTTTAATCGGCGCCATCATCGACAGGCACGCCCGATGCGCCGTCGTCCTTGAGGGCTTCCACCGTCGGCTGCTCAAGCAGAGCAAAAGGACACCGTATCCGCTCTTGAGGTTCAGCAGGCGATGGACAGCGCCTATGCACCCCAGAGCTGATCGGACATCGCGGCCGTAGTCCCACTCCGGATCAGGATCACAAAGACGCCCGTACTCCAGCCGGAGACCAGTCACCTGTTCTTCGGCTGGTAGGTGACCGTTGCTGGCGCAGCTGATCGCGCGACCAGCCGTGTTCCTCGGTCATGTGCTTCCTCGACTCCAACCACGGCCCCGGCGTGACGCCCGTGATGTGGTTCCCGCAGTGGGGTGTACCACGGCAGATCTAGGCATGCGGCGGCTGCGCCCGCCGCATGCGGCCGGCCTGGTCGGCGGTGCCCTGGTGGGCGAGGCATTCGACGACGACAACGACTGACGGCCTCGGCCAGGAACGTGAACTGAAGGAGAGGGGCAGTGGCAGCTTCCGGACGGCATGGAGTCTGCTTGACACACCACTCCTCGCCTGCCGCTGGAACGGCTGGAGGCGGACAATCACCGCGCCCAGCCGGTCGACGACTTCTTTGACCGCCCCGCTTGCCCCGCTGCCGAATTGGCGCCCGCGGGGGCGGGCCAGGGCGTCGGCGAGTACCGGGACGCCGGCGGCTTCTCCGGCGCAGATCCGCGCACCCTGGTACACCTGGTACAGAAGAATCGCTTCCGCACCCTCGATTTCGCGCCTCTTCATGGTTCTGTCGAGCGGTCAGAAGGTGCCCGAAACCGGATTCAAAGCCCGTCGGTCCGGCTGCACGGCGCTTGCGTGTCACACCTCGGGGAGACCGACGGCAATTGGCCTGCTGCTCGGCCGCCGACGGCCGGAAGGTTGCCGTGATCTTCGGACTTGGCGGTATTCGACGGCAGCACGCCTGGGGGTGCTGTCGAATACCTCTCGCCGATATCCGCCACCTCGGGGAAAGGACTGCTGTGCAGCCGCATCTGTCACCTCTTGCCGCGACGGCGAGCACCCTTCTCCGGGTCCCATGACCGCGTGACAGCAACACGACTCCAGGAGAAGATATGGCTACAGGCCCCAGAACACGTCGGCACCTACTGTGGCGCTGGCGACGAGGTACGGCCGGGATCGCGGTGACGGCGCTGCTCGCCGGCCTGTGTGTCGCTCTGGCCGCGACACCGGCCTCGGCCGCCTCGGTCGACACCAGCGCGTGGTACGTCCTGGTCAACCGCAACAGCGGCAAGGCGCTGGATGTCACCGACCGCGACACCGACAACGGAGTCGGGCTCCAGCAGCACAAGCGTAACGACGGGGCCTGGCAGCAGTGGCGTTTCGTCGACTCCGGCGACGGCTCCTACCGGTTGCGTTCTCGCTTCAGCGGCAAGGTCCTCGACGTATCCGCCCGGTCGACGGCCGACGGAGCCCGGATACAGCAGTGGGACGACACGAAGGCGAGCAGCCAGCAGTTCAGCCTGGCGACCTCCGCAGGTGGGTACCTGCGTCTGATCAACCGCAACAGCGGAAAGGCCGTCCAGGTCGCGGGCGCCTCCACGTCCGACGCGGCGGCCATCGACCAGTCGACCGACCGGGGCGGAGCCGGCCAGCAGTGGCAGCTGGTGAAGGTCGGTGTCACCTCGAACTCCCTTCCCTCCGCGTTCTCCTGGGTGTCGACCGGTGTGCTGGCGGGTCCGCGGTCGAACGCGTCGCACCGGCTGGTGTCGATCAAGGACTTCTCGGTCATCCGGTACAACGGGAAGTACCACGTCTACGCCACCACGGCCAACACGGCGGGGAAGTGGAGCCTGGCGTACTTCAGCTTCGACAAATGGGCGAACGCCGCCTCCGCCACACAGCATTACCTGGATTCTTCGGCCATCGGCACCCGTTACGCGGCCGCACCCCAGGTCTTCTACTTCGCCCCGCAGAAGCTCTGGTACATGGTCTACCAGACCGGCCCGCCCACCTACTCCACGACGACCGACCCCGCCAACCCCTCCTCCTGGTCCGCACCCAAGACATTCATCGCCTCGGAACCGCCCGTGGTGACGCAGAACAAGGGCAAGGGGCAGTGGATCGACTTCTGGACCATCTGCGACACCGCGAACTGCTACCTGTTCTTCAGTGACGACAACGGGCACCTCTACCGCGCCCGGACCACGCTCGCGAACTTCCCCAACGGATTCGGCGACACCACCATCGTGATGTCCGACTCCCGGCCCAAGCTCTTCGAGGCCTCGAATATCTACAAGGTGTCCGGCACCAACCAGTACCTGTTGCTGGTGGAGGCCATGGGAGCGGGCGGCCGTTATTTCCGCTCCTGGACGTCCACCGGCCTGACCGGGATCTGGACCCCGCTCGCATCCACCGAAAGCGCCCCGTTCGCGGGCACGGCCAACGTCTCGTTCAACGGCCCCGCCTGGACCAACGACATCAGCCACGGCGAACTGGTCCGCTCGGGCACTGACCAGAACCTGACCATCGACCCCTGTCACCTGCAGTACGTCTACCAAGGACGCCATCCGAAATCCAGCGGAGAGTACTCGCAACACCCGTACCGCATGGGCCTGCTCACCCAGGCCAATTCCACCTGCTGACCCGGATCCGTCTCGCGTCATCACCGAAGAGGAGAACACCCGGACGTGAATACACTCGCCCACGCCCGAATACGTGAAAACCGCCGTCTCGGCCTGTCGGCCAGAGGCACCTGTGTGCTGGCACTGACGGCCCTGCTGTCCCTGCTCTTTCCCGGTACCGCCAGTGCCGGACCCGTCATCGCGACGAACAAGACCGGCATCCACGACGGTTACTACTACTCGTTCTGGACCGACAGTCCTTCGACGGTGTCCATGGACCTGACGTCCGGCGGCAGGTACAGCACCTCGTGGCGAAACACCGGTAACTTCGTCGCCGGCAAGGGTTGGGAGACCGGCGGGCGGAAGAGCGTCACCTACTCCGGAAGTTTCCGCCCTTCCGGCAACGCCTACCTGACGCTCTACGGGTGGAGCACCAACCCCCTCGTCGAGTACTACATCGTCGACAACTGGGGCACTTACCGGCCCACCGGCACCTACCAGGGCACGGTGACCAGTGACGGCGGCACCTACGACATCTACCGGACGACCCGCGTCGACGCCCCCTCCATCGAGGGAAGGAAGACGTTCGACCAGTACTGGAGTGTCCGGCGGTCGAAGCGTACGGGCGGCACCATCACCACCGGCAATCACTTCGATGCCTGGGCGCGCCACGGGATGCGCCTCGGTACCTTCCACTACATGATCATGGCGACGGAGGGTTACCGCAGCAGCGGAAGCTCGAACATCACAGTGAGCGCGTCCCCTCACAAGACGCGGCGGTAACTGAGTGGCGCGCGGAACCCCACCGCGGTTGCGCGCGCCACGCAGTGCGCTGATGGGCGCCGGCCAGTGGGTGATCGTGCGGGCTCAGCCGGTCCGTACGGGGGGCTCGCAGTTCGACCAGCCTCCGCGTTCGGGGGTGCCGTTGAGCAGCCTGGCCCGCTCGGCGAGCAGCGCCGCCTGGACACGGCCGGCCACCCGCAGCTTGCTCAGGACCGAGCCGACGTGGTCCTTGACGGTGCCCGCACTGAGGTGGATGCGTATGCCGATCTCGACGTTGGACAGGCCCTCAGTGACCAGCATGAGCACGTTGCGTTCGCGGTCGCTGAGCAGGGCCATCAGCGCCTCGTCGTCGACCACCACCAACCGGAGCACACCCGGCCCGCCGGTGAATGGTGGACATGCCGTCACGCTGGCCCTGACGGCTGCCCTGATCTCCAGCGGTATAAGCAGTCCACTTGCGCTGGCCGGGGTGATCGGCTGCTGGGCTGTCTTCGCCTGGGGCCTCACCCCGCCCATCCAGGGCAGCATCCTTACGGCGGCCGGTCCGGCCTCCGGCATGACCACGCTCGCCTTGAACATATCCGGCCTCTACCTGGGCACCGGAGTGGCCGGAGCCCTCGGCGGCACCGTGATCGACACGATCGGCATCCGGCACGTGCCGCTTGCGGCCACCGTCTTGATGGCGCTGTCCTTCGCGATGACGCTGCTTCCCTCGCCCCCCATCCGACGGCACACCGCCTGTATCGACCCGGCACCGGAGCGCGCGGATGTCTGACCTCGGCGGACGTCCCCGGGAAGGATGGGAACTTCGGACGACGCACGCCCCGAAGCCTTGGCGGGAGCGACCCGCCCTACCCGGGCTGTCTGACGGGTGCGGATACATTCGCCGCCGGACTCTAAGAAGTCACCCGGCTCCGGACCAGCGGGACCCGGCCGGCCCAACCATAGGGACACAGCACGCGGACCGTGGCGCCGCTCAGGGCGTCCGCGTGGGGGAGTACTGGAGGATCCATCTGGAGGTTGCCACTCTTTTGCGGCAGCGAGGGGCATCGCGGCGCGCCATGCTGTCAGGTCAGGCCCGAAGGTGGATATCACGGCTGGATCCGTCAGATTCCGGAGCGGGCCACAGAACAGGTAGCCCGGTGCGCCTCACCGCAAGCGCTTCGCTGTCGTTGTCAGCAGCGCCGTACTGGCAGTTCTGGGGTGACGCGGAGCGCACCGCAGGGTGATCGCAAACCTGCCTCAATGGCGTGGGCGCCGGACACTCACGTCAGGCCGTCACAGGTCCAGCGACAGCCGTAGTTGAAGGCATGGGCCGCCGGGTCCTCCAAGGCCGCCGTGGAGCCCACCCGGTTGGTGCGGACCTTGGTGCGGTCGGCCTCGACCGTCGCCTTGGGACCACCCCGTCGTTGGATCGTGACTGGGCCAGGTGGTGGCCTTCGCCGACGTGCTGGGGTGCGCCGGCCACGGCCCGGGAAGCTGGTACTGGTAGTCGCCTCGCAACTCTGACCGATACCGCTCCTGGTTGTGTACGCGCCGCTCCGCAACCGCCAGGGTGGCGCTCAAACCCTCACAGCTGGCTCTCGGAGACGGACCGCCCCGGCCGGGCCGCCGCACCCCCGTGACGGCGGCCCGGGCCCGGCTCAGCGGAGCCGAGTTGCGGCGTACGCCTCGATGGCGGCCCGCTGGTACGCGGCCAGGCCCGGCGCGATCGACTCATACGCCGCGTACCAGTGTTCGTTCTCCACGCAGCAACGACCGATCGCGCGGTACTCCTCGGCGGTGGCTGCCCGGATCCGGGCCAGCGTCCGGTACTGTGCGTCGATCTCTGCCTGCACCGCGTCGGCGTCAGCGGCCAGGCCGGCGGCCAGCAGCTCGGCCAGCCGGATCATCTGTGCCGTGCGCTCGCGCTCGTCGGCCTCGCTCTCGGCCTTGCTCAGCGCCGCGGCATGCCGTTCGACGGCCCCGGCCAGTTCCGGGAAACCGTGCAGGGCCTTCATGCACTGGGATGACCGGATGCCCTCGAACAGGTTCTCCGGCCGGCTGATGCTGATCATGTCTGTGCCGTCCTTCCTGGACTGTTCCAGTTCGGCGATCGTGCGGGCGACGGTGCCGGCCAGGACATCCAGCCGGTCGCGCTCGGCGAGCAGCCGACGGTGATGGCCCCGCAGGGCCGCCAGCTCGTCGACCTGCGCGGCCAGGATCCGGCCTATCTCGGGCAGCCCCAGGCCCAGCGCCCGCAGCACGAGAACCTGCTGCAGCCGCAGCAGTTGACGCTCCTCGTAGTAACGGTGGCCGTTGGCACCGATCCAGGCCGGCGACAGCAGACCGATCTCGTCGTAGTGCCGCAGTGTCCGGGCCGTCACTCCCGACACCCGGGCGACCTCCGCGATCGGCCAGGCCATCGCCGCCTCCCCCACACGTGCTGCATCGGGCCGGAATCTCCGGCTCTTCTCAGGACGGTAGCGGCTTCCGCTGCGGCAGCTTCAAGCCCGGTTCTCAGGCTCCCAGGTCACGCGCCGATCGGCGGCCGCCCGAACGGTGACCTCGATCGGCCTGCTTGCAAAACCCGGTGCTGTCGAAACTCGTGAACATTCTTGTCCCGGCCCCGACGGCCTGGTGCCTTCCGAACCAGTATTGAACTGCTGACGTTTCTCGTGAACAGAGCCAGCACCGCGTGGGCGGGACCACATCGTCTGTGGAGCCCCCGAGGCCGGGTTTAGGGATGGGTGCGGCCTATGTTCGGTGGCGAGATGATGTTCTTGCATTACCTGCGAGAACAGCAAAGGCGTGGACCAAGAGGTCGATGTCCGCATCAGACCGGAGGGAAGACGGCCATTGCCGTACTGCCACTGCCCCAAACCGTCACATGGTGGCCAGGATGAGACTCGGACATCTCGGTGACCTCGGCCCCCAAGGGGTGCCCCGGGCGCCTCGGTGACAGGCAATTGAGCGGTGTCAGTGGCAGATTTACGTTGGTGCCGGCCGAGCCTGGTTCCGACGGTTGAGTGTTGCCGCACGTCGGGACGGTCGCAGACGACGGGGCCCGATGCGCAACAGCACGTCCATTCCGGTCACTCTTCCACGACTCCCGCTGATTGAGCCTTCCGATTCCCGGCCGACCGTTCATGCTCTCTGCGACGTCGATGGCGCCACGTAACTGTGGCTCACCGGTATGGAGTTCCTGCGGGCCCCGAAGGCCGCCGGCGGCAAAGCGTCCACCAGCACGAAGAATACGGCCAAGAAGACCGCAGGGAAGAAAACCACCAGCAGACGAGCCGGGTAGCAGAGCCGGAACGCCCCACCCTGCCGAAGCGGCGGGGAGGGGAGCTACCTGGTGTAGCGGAGGTATACCTTCCAGGCGCTCGCCTTGAAGTGGTACCGGTCACCTGGCCTCAAGGAGAAGCCGGTCCACCGGCCCTTCCCGCACACCCGCGAGGACAGGTCGGTGTCGCGCAGCTGGCCGTTCTTGTACCAGCGAACCATGATCTGGACGCACCACCCGTCATTGGCGTTGTCCTTGACCCAGCCCCTGGCTCCGTATCCGTTGAGCTGGTCGACGTGATAGACCGAGCTCGGCCGCTTGGCGCTCTGTGCTTTCTCGGTGGCCGGTGAAGCAGCGGCAGTTCCGGCTCCCGTCGCGATCACCAGGGCGCTTGCCAACGCCATTACCGGGACGACCTTTTTCCACGCATTCATGAGCTGGACTCCTTCGTGCGCCGTATGCCCCAGACGGGTCACAGCATCGCTCCTCCCAAGGGCTCGGGAGTGTGATCGACTGTAGGCGTCAAAACAGTTCGTATGTAGGGCTGTTGACCGGCGTGAGGGGTCGTCCAGGGGCGCACGGTCGGCGTGCAGAAGGAAGAAACGCGAGCCACCTTTGCTGCCTCCCCGGAATTCCCGCCGCCCCATACCGCACGGGCGGTACGCAGCACCCGGGGCACCTGGGCAGGTGGCGCGCCCCGGCACCGACGCCTTGCCGGACCTCGCGGACGGGTAGCGGGGGCCCGTCCCGCAGGTAGGCGACCAGTCGGCGCTCGGCCCGGCGCCGCCGCGCCACCCACACCAGCCGCAGCACAGACCCCGCAGCTTGCGCAGCCTCAGCACCCGGTCGGGCAGGCCGGCGAAGGCGGTCCCAGTGGGCGGACAGGCTTGCCGACGTGGACCGCCGGGACCTGTCCCTGCTGATCTGGACCCACGTAAATCCGTACGGCCGGTTCGATCCGGACACGAACAGTCGCCTTGATCTGAATTGGTTCATCCATGAGGCAGTGCCCCGCCCGTGCACTCCGCAGAAGGGGGGAGGTGCTGCTGTACGGGCGCCTGCTCAAGGACCGCTTCACGGCGTACGACCTGACCCGCTGTCTGGAACTGACCGCTACCTCGGAGGACAACGGCGTCCTGGACGCGCTCGCACACGCCCGCTGCCACAAACACCTGCGCGACCACCGCCCGGAGCGGTACAAGGACGGCCACCCGGTCGACATCTCGCCACGCTGAACCGGCAGAAGGCCGTACGGACGAGCAACTGCTGGCCTGAGAGGACGTCCCGGGTTGCCGGCGCGATCACTCTGCAGTTCGTTCCGGGAGGGGTGGCAGTGACGCGGGCGCGGATCGGAATAAGCCCCTCTATGATCATTTTTGGCCAGTTCCAGGCTCTCGCCACCGCCCCCGTGGCCGCTACGTTCACCCCTTGACCGAACACACACGACCAGGGGGAAGGGCAACGATGCGCCCCATAGGACCCGCGAGCCGCATCGGCAGATCACTCATGGCGGTGACCGCTACGGCGGCCGCCTGGGCGGTCACCGCCACGGGCCTTGCCGCCTCACCTGCTGCGGCAGCACCCACCACCACGACGGCGCAGACGCCCGCGCCCGGCGACACCTGTACGGCGGCCGACCTCGGCACACGCCACCCGTACATCAAGACCACCGAAGTCTCCCCGACGATCACCCACTTCAAGGGCTGGTACGTCACCGAGGGCACAACGGGCACCCAGACCGTCACCACCACCACCCAGACGACCATCACGGTCTCCGTCGGTCTCAACGGCAATGTCGAGGGCGGTTTCGGCACCGAGGCCCTCGGTAAGGTCGGCGCGAGCCTGGGCCTGAACGTAAAGGTCGATTACACCTCCACCAGCACCGAGTCGAACGCGGTCACGTGGAACTTCAACCAGCCCGGCTATTACGGCGCCTACAAGGGCACCAAAAAGGTCACCGGTACCTACGCAAGCCTCAACTGCAACCGCGTCCAACAGGGCGGCGGCAGTTGGGCGTTGAAGTGGACCGAAGGGCCCGACGGCGGCAACTTCACCACTTACACCACCCTTGAGGAAGGCGCGGTGCGCTGCCAGGACCAGGTGCCCGCAGGCAGCATCATGGCCAAGGCACAGGCCCTCCTCGACTGCGGCTCGGCCGCCGCGAAGGCCGAGCATCCGGCGGGTGCGGTGGCGCCGACGGCGAAGCAGGTGCGGGACCGCCTCGTGCAGCGCCCGGCTCCCGCCAGCCGCACCTCTGCCGAACAGCCCAGGGCCACCGGGCGTAGCGCGCGGGCCGCTCTCGACTGCCAGGCCGAGGTCTACAAGATCGCTGTACCCGGCAAGCCCCTGTCCTGGGGCGCGCCGCTCCTGGCGGCCGACGGTGTCCGCCTGCGGCCCTCGTCGATCTTCAGTGCCCACCTGGACAACTGGCGCCTGTGTAACGTGACGGAGCGCAACGGCGTCCTTGAGGCGTCCCTGTGGAACTGGGGCAACGGCGGGTGCGCGACCATCGCCTCGCAGAACGCGTCCACCGAACGGGCGGTCCTGCAGACGGCCTCCTGCGCGGAGGACGACCTCCAGCGGTTCTACATCTACCGCGACGTACCCGGCAGCTCGAAGATCGGTGTGCAGAACAAGTACACCGGCTCCATGATGGGCCACGACCGGTACGCGGACGGGGAGTTCATACGCCAGTACTCCAGCGGCAGGCAGGACGGTACGGGTACGTACACCCTGATCGCAGTCTGACGGCCAACACCCCGTGAGCGGTCCCGCACGTGAACCCCCTACTTCCCGGTTTCGTGCGGGACCCTCCGGGCCCGGCCTTGGGGACCAGTGGAACAGTCGATGTCGGCTGTTCCACTGGCAGTGGTGCTCAATGTGCGCCGTGGATGCGACGGCACCGACGAGACGACAGGCGGACTCCTCGTTCACGGCGTGCGCGGCAAAGGCTTCGACCGCGTCCCCATGCAGCCACACGCCCCCCAGCCTTCGCGCCCGTGGGCCGTCGTACACGTCGTGCATACCGCCATTGCATTCCGGGAAGAGCCTCACGCACTGCCACTGCTCTTGCCGCCGAGCCTGACCAGAGTGGTCCTGCCCCGGCGTCCCGCCACTGTCCACGCCCGCAAGGGGCGTGTCATGAACGAGATCGGTAAGGACGTGGGCCGCGAGATCAGTGCGGCCCGGGCTGAGGGGAATGGCGGGTGGGCTGTGCCGCCCGAGACTGTGTAGCTGCCCAGATGGCGAGGAGTTCGAGCCGGTCCTCGGATGCGGTGCCGGGTTCGACGGTGTAGATGATCAGGTCGTGCACGGCTCGGCCCGGCAGGGGCAGGTCGAGCGACTGGAAGGTCAGGTCCAGGTGGCCGACGTCGGGGTGCTGGAGTCGTTTGACGCCGTCGTGGCGCATCAGGACGTCGTGCGCGGCCCATCGGCTGCGAAACTCCGGGCTGAGGGCGGACAACTCGCCGACGAGTTCGCGCAGTGCCCGGTCACGGGGCTCGCGCCCGGCCTCGGCGCGCAGCAGGGCGGCGGTGGCGCCGCCGGCGGCGCCCCAGTCGACGAAGAAGTCATGTGCACCACGGTCGAGGAAGACATAGCGGGCGATGTTGGGGCGGCCGCGCTTGTCGACGGTGGCACTGTCGAACATCGGCGCGAGCAGGGCTCGGGCCAGGGGATTGCCGGCGACGATGTCCGTGCGGCCGTTGCGTACGAACGCCGAGGACATCGTCATGGAGTCGAGCAGCCACTGGACCCGGGGCGGGACATCGACGTCCCTGCGACGCGGCGGCGTGCGACTCGCGTGCCGCGATGACCGGGCCAGGTCGAACAGATAGGTGCGTTCGTCGTCGTCCAGCCGCAGGACACGAGCGACCGCGTCAAGGACATCTTCGGACACGCCGCCGATGTGGCCCTTCTCCAACCGCGTATACCACTCCGTGCTCACACCGGCAAGGACGGCGACCTCCTCGCGCCGCAGCCCGGCGACCCGGCGACGGACGCTGGTCGGCAGTCCGGCCTGCGCCGGGGTGATCCTGGCGCGTCGGCCGACAAGGAAGTCCCGGATTTCGCCGCGGTTTCCGGGCTGCTGATCCATGTCATGCAGGGTAGCCGCCGGCCACGGCGTGAGGGGGGTTGAGGTTGTACCCCCCATAGAAGCGGCCTTCTCCGGTGGCGGCGATCGCGGTCTCCTGGGGTTCGATCGTTCCGACACGGTCCCCGAGAACAAACAACGGAGACAAGACATGACGAGCAAGGCGCTGACTGTGCCGGCGGTGGCGTTGGGCACATGGGCCTGGGGAGACAGCGGCGAGGCAGGCGACGGCTGCTTCGGCAGTCAGCTGAGCGAGTCCGGCCTGCGAGAGGTCGTCGAGAAGGCGCAGTCGAACGGGCTCACCTTGTGGGACACCGCCGTGGCGTACGGCATGGGCCGCTCGGAGACTGCCCCCGCCCAGGCACTGACGGGCTATCACCGCAGCGAGTACCAGCTGTCGACGAAGTTCACCCCGCAGATCTCGGGCGACGGCGACGATCCGGTCGGGGACATGCTGGAGCAGAGCCTCGACCGCATGAGTACGGACTATGTGGATCTCTTCTGGATCCATAACCCTGCCGACGTGGCACGATGGACGCCGCCTCTGATCCCGCTGCTCAAGAGCGGCAAAATCAAGCATGTCGGCGTCTCGAATCACAACATGGAGGAGATCGCTCTTGCCGATCGGATCCTCGGCGAGGCCGGCTTCCGCGTGGAGGCGGTCCAGAACCACTACAGCCTCCTGCACCGGAGCTCTGAGCGCGCGGGCATCCTCGACCACTGCCGCAAGCACGGCGTGCGGTTCTTCTCCTACATGGTCCTCGAACAAGGAGCGCTGACGGACCGGATGGGGGCGATCGGCAAGGAACGAGGCGCGTCCGCCGCCGATGTCGCCACCGCCTGGGCCATCGCCAAGGGGACCACCCCGATCATCGGGGTCACGAAGGCGGATTACCTCGACGGGGTGGTCCGAGCTCGCGGCATCGAGCTCGCCGACGAGGAGATCGCGGAACTGGAGGCGCTGGCGGACGCCGCAGACGTCGACACGCGCGGCTGGTGGGAGCACGAAATGTAGCAGCGGTCGGAACCGAAGAAGGGACCGCGTCGTGGAGCGACGATGACCTGGTCTTCGTCTCCGAGGAGGGTACGAGGCGACCGTCCTCGCCAGGCTACGGCGGGCTGGAGGCTGAGGTCTGTGGCTTGCCGGTGGGGCCGCCGGGCCGGCGGCCCGGTGTGCGCACATCCTGTCGCGACGCGAGCCCGCCAACGACCGTATCTGTGCACGTAAGTGAGGGCGACCGCTGGCGTGCGGGCGGGGCGCGGGTGGCTGGCGCCCTGACGGAAGGGCTTCTGTTGCTCCGATCTTTGGGAGTGCGGAAACAATCATCCTTGTCGCGAATGCGCACGATGCACTCATCGGCCGTTCCGGCCTGGGAGTTCATGTATACGCGGAGTCCCGCACTGAGGAGAACTGATGAAGCGCCGCAGCCCGCTCTGCTCCCTGCGGCGCTCGTCTGGACGAGGCAGCGTCTTCGAGCGTGGTGGCCCGGTGCGTCCTGGAGTGGGCGGGTGACCTGGACGCCGCGCAACTGGCTCGCGATGTCGTCCGTTCCGTTCCGTTGTGTTGGTCGGTGGCCCTTGGGTGAGCCGTCGGCGAAACCTTCCGGGAGCTCGGGAAGTCGCGGTCGGGGCAGGTCGCCGCGGTCTCGAAGCTCCTTGTTCGGCCTGGGGCGGGAGGCGCGGCGGAGATCAGGCGCCGGGCAAGGATGGAGCGCGTCGCGACGTCGAGTGTGATCGTGATTTCGGCGTTGTAAATGTCGTTTATCGCGAGGTGAAGGCCGGAATGGCCTGTTGCCGAGCCACCCGGGGGCGCGAGTAGGGTCGGGGGGCTGCGTGATCACTGAGGGCTGCACCCTGTCCTCCCGGCCCTTGTGAGGGCACATGTGTACGTGGCCTTCCCGGCCCCACCCGGGAAGGGCGCATGGCATGCGCACGTACGGGAAGCGTCCGTACGCGCCGGGCACCGGGATGCGGCGCCGACGTCTCACGGGCAGTACAGCGGACCCCCGGGTCCGTATCCCCCACACACAAAGAGTCGCGCGTGCGCGGCCGCAGATCAGGAGTACCGGTGCAGGGCATCCCCCACATAGCCAGCACACCGCACGACGGGCGATTGTCGTCCGTACCCCCTGCCCGCAGGGAGCAGTACCCGGCGCAGCAAACGGGGTGGGACATGACACAGCGCATGCCACACCAGGGCGCGGCGCCTCGCGTGCCCCCGGCGGCACGGCGTCCCGAGGCCGCCGCCCGACCTCCCGTCTTCATCTCCCAGTCGGGTTGGCGCAGGCGGACGCTGCAAGGCGTGGCGCTGGCCGTGGGCTGCACCTGCCTCGGGTATCTGCTGTTCGTCGGCATGCTGATCAGCGGACTCCGGCAGCCCGTCGGCACGCACCCGCCGAGTATGAACGGACCGGTGCCTTCCGGTCCGGACACCGGCACGTCGCAGTACGGCCGCGGCGCACCGGTCCGAGCCGAGTCACACCGGCCGTCCGCCAGGGCCCGAGTGGACCGCGACAACCGCCGCCCGCCGGCCGGCAGATCCGCCCCGTCGGCCGGAGGCCCGAAGCAGTGAGCCGGCACGCCGCCGATGTGCGGCGCCCGCCGCGCGGACACTGGCTCGTGCTCCTGCTGGTCCTCCTGGTGGTCGCCGTCACCCTGGTCTTCGAGGGCTGGACGACCCATCAGGTCGATGCCGCGCGTACCAAGCCGCCATGCACCCGGCCGATCCCGCGTGAAGCGGACGACGGGAAGCCGCTGCTGCGGTTCGGCCCGGAAGGAGTCGCCACCGCGGCCATGCCACCGGGGACCGTCGCGCTCACCTTCGACGGCGAGCCCGACCCGGTGTGGACGCCGCGTCTGCTCGACCTGCTGCGCAAACACCATGCGCGGGCGACCTTCTTCGTCTACGGGAAGGACGCGGCTCGGAACCCGGAGCTGGTGCGGCAGATCTTGCGCGAGGGGCACGAGATCGGCTCGTACACCTACAGCGGCGGCGACCTCGGTGTCGCCTCACCGCTGCGCGCGCGGCTCGAACTGCCGCTCACCCAGACCGCTTTCGCGGGTGCGGCCGGCATCAATACCACCCTGTTGAGGCTGCCGCACACCACGGCCGCGGACACGCTCTGCGGGCCCGAGTGGCCGGCCGCGAAGCGCGCGGCGGCGCAGGGGTATCTGGTGGTCGCCTCGGATCGCAAGGACCGCAAGCCGTGGCGGGGGGTGGTGACGCAGCACAGCCAGACCGACCTCGGCTACCACGAGGCCAGAGATCTGCTGGAGGACCGCAGCGTGAAGCGGTTCACCACTATCAGCGGCGGACTCGGCCGTTCCTCCTTCCTCGAAGAGGCTCCGGTCACCGAAGAGATCAAGGGGGAGGGCCTGATCTGGTCACAGCGGCTCGGGCACGCCTTCCTCACCGTGATGGTGTGGGCGTTGACCCTCACGGGTGTGCTCGGCGTCCTGCGGATGCTCCTGTTCGCGCTGTTCGCCCGGCTCCACGTACGCAGGCTGCGCCGGTACCGGCCCGGCGCACCACGGCTGCGCGCGGTGCAGGACCCGGTGACGGTCCTGGTGCCGGCGTACAACGAGGAGGCCGGTATCGCCTCCACCGTGTACTCGCTGCTCGCTTCCACCCATCCGCACGTGCAGATCATCGTGATCGACGACGGCTCGACCGACTCCACCGCCGACATCGCCGAGGGCATCGACGATCCGCGGGTGACGGTGATCCGGCAGCCCAACGGCGGCAAGCCCAGCGCCCTCAACACCGGATTGGCGTACGCCCGGCACGACATCGTCATCATGGTCGATGCGGACACCATCTTCGAACCCGCGGCGCTGGCCCGGCTGATCCAGCCGCTCGCCCACCCGGCGGTCGGCGCGGTCAGCGGCAACACCAAGGTCGGCAACCGGCGCAGCCTGATGGGCAAATGGCAGCACCTGGAGTACGTCCTCGGCTTCAACCTCGACCGGCGGATGTTCGAGGTCCTGGAGTGCATGCCGACGGTTCCGGGGGCGATCGGCGCCTTCCGCAGGGACGCGCT
Source organism: Streptomyces sp. NPDC033221 (assembly GCF_055577005.1). NCBI lineage: Bacteria > Bacillati > Actinomycetota > Actinomycetes > Kitasatosporales > Streptomycetaceae > Streptomyces > Streptomyces sp. NPDC033221. Next base: position 191,043 of record NZ_JBVIQN010000014.1, read on the forward strand.
GATGGGCATCGGCGGTGTCAGCGACGAGACCCTGGCCGAGGACACCGACCTCACGATGGCGCTCTGGCGGGCCGGCTGGCGCGTCGTCTACGAGGAGTCGGCGGTGGCCTGGACCGAGGTGCCCAGTACCGTGCGACAGCTGTGGCGCCAGCGCTACCGCTGGTGCTACGGCACCCTCCAGTCGATGTGGAAGCACCGTCATACGGTGAAGGAGGTCGGCCCCGCCGGACGCTTCGGCCGTCGCATGATGCTCTACGTCACGCTGTTCCAGATCGTGCTGCCGTTGTGCGCGCCGGTCGTGGACCTGTTCGCCCTCTTCGGGGCGCTGTTCCGCGACCCCGGGGAGGCCGCCCTCGTCTGGTTCGGTTTCCTCGCCGTCCAGTTGGTCACCGCCGCGTACGCGCTGCGGCTCGACCGCGAGCGGCTGCGCGTGCTGTGGGTGCTGCCGCTCCAGCAGTTCGTCTACCGGCAGTTGATGTACCTGGTGGTCATCCACTCCGTGATCACGGCGCTGCTCGGCACCCGCCTGAAGTGGCACAGCATGAAGCGCACCGGAACCGCCGACCCGTATCTGCTCGGATCACCGGCCGGAGAGACGTCCGGAGATTCGCTGGAGGAACTGCCCCCGCGGCGGAGCCTGTCGTCGCAGTGAGGGGACGGGGTGGACGGGAGAGGACGGAGAAGACGGGAGGGGAACCGGTGAGCGGCCGCGCGAGTCCGACCTGGGACATGACCGAGGGAGCTGACCATGACAGACCCGCTTGACCAGCGGGCCGGACGCACCACACCCACAGGGGAGCAGAGCTGGCACGGCGACGCCGGGAGTGGTCCCGTGCACCGGGGGCCGGTACGGGTGACGGGCGACCTGTGGCGCCCGGAGCCGGGGGGCGGCCGGGGCCAGTACGTCGAGCCGAAGCCGTATGCCGATCCAGATCCGGACGCTGATCCAGATGTGCACGCCGATCCAGACCTGCACGCTGATCCGGATCCGCACGCCGGCCAGGGCCCGTACGCAGCCCCGGAAGGCACCGCCGCGCGTGAGCGGTTCGCCGAACGCCCCAGTTCGCGCTACGGGCCCCGGCGCGCCCACGCCCGGCAGCCGAAGAAGCGCAGGAGGCTGCGGCGGGCGGTGCTCGTCCTGCTGGCTGTGGTGGTCGTCGCGGCGGGCGGCACGTACGGCTGGGCCGAGACCCGGCTGCAACGTGACGTCGACCTCGGCGCGTACGGGGACCGGCCGCCGCCCGGTGAGGGGACCAACTACCTCATCGTGGGCTCGGACAGCCGCGACGGACTCTCGGCGGGCGATGTGGAAGACCTGCACGCCGGCGGGGGTGGCGGCCGGCGCACCGACTCGATGATGCTGCTGCACTCCGGGGCCCGGGGAACCAGCATGGTCAGCCTGCCGCGCGACTCCTGGATCACCGTGCCCGGCCGCCTCGACACGTCGACGGGCAAGACCAAGCGGCCTGAGAGGGACAAGCTGAACGCCGCCTTCTCCTACGGCGGCCCCGAACTGCTCGCCCACACCGTCGAGAAGAACACCGGGCTGCGCATCGACCACTACGCGGAGATCGGCTTCGCCGGGTTCGTGAATATCGTCGACGCCATCGGCGGCGTCCGGATGTGCCTGGACCGGGACATCAAGGACGAGAAGTCGGGCGCCGACCTGCACAAAGGCTGCCACACCCTGAGCGGCAAGCAGGCGCTCGCCTTCGTCCGCCAGCGGCACCAGGAGAGAGAGGGCGACCTGGGCCGGTCGAAGAACCAGCAGAAGTTCCTGTCGACCCTCGCCCACCAGGCCGCCCAGCCCGACACCCTCTTCGACCCGACGGAGATCGGTCCGGCCATGCAGGCCGGGCTCGACACGCTCATCGTCGACAAGGACATGAGCCTGCGTGAGCTCAGCAGGATCTTCCTCGCCGTACAGAGCGTCGCGGGCGGACACGGCAAACAGATCAATGTGCCCGTGTCCGGCATCGGCGTCCCCACGCCCAAGGGCAACGTACTGAAGTGGGACGCCAGGGGCTCGGCCCGGCTCTTCGAGGACCTGCGGTACGACCGGCCGGTGACGGAGACGGGAAAGACGTCCCGGCACCGGGGCGGCTCCGTCAGCCACGCGCCGTCACGCGACGACCGCCCGCAGCAGCAGGAAGAGCAGCGGACCGACAGGTGACGGCAGGTGGGAGGTGAGGAATCCCCGTCGGCTGGTTCCGGCGGGGATTCCTGCGTTCGCGGATGCGACTGGTGCGTGGTGTTTGACGCGCTTGTCGTGCTCCGGCTCGCTGCTTTCGACGGCGTAGCCACCCCACCAAGACAGCGGATTTGAAATCGACCGGGAGACGGCTGGGAAAACCGTGCGGGCCGGGCATCGACGGCGCGTGCGCGCCCACTGCCGCCGCGTCGCTGTGACCTGGTGTCTCCCGCAGCGGTACGGCCTGTCCGCCACCGTACCGGGGGAGGCGGACAGGCCACGGAGCGCAGCCCGGACCGAGAGAATCAGCGAGCGATGCCGGGACCGCCTACTTGATGGCCTTGATCAGCTCACCGTTCGCCGTGTCGCCGCTCAGTTCCCAGAAGAACGTGCCGCCCAGTCCCTGCTGGTTCTTGTACGCCATCTTGGTACCGATGGTCTGCGGGGTGTCGTAGCTCCACCACTGGCTGCCGCACTTGGCGTACGCCGTGCCGCCGACCTTGCCGGTTGCCGGGCAGCGGGTCTTGAGGAGCTTGTAGTCCTCGATGCCGGCCTCGTACTTGCCGGGCGCCGCGCCGGTTGCCGTGCCGCCCGGTGCGTCCTGTGTCACGCCCTGCCAGCCGCGGCCGTAGAAGCCGAGGCCCAGCAGGAGCTTGTTGGCCGGGACGCCCAGGCTCTTGAGCTTCTTGATGGTGTCGGTGGTGTTGAAGCCGGCCTTCGGGATGCCGTTGTACGAGGTCAGCGGGGAGTGCGGGGCCGTCGGGCCCTTGGCGTCCCAGGCGCCGAAGTAGTCGTACGTCATCGGGTTGTACCAGTCGAGGTACTGCGCGGCGCCCTTGTAGTCGGCGGCGTCCAGCTTGCCGCCGGCCGAGGCGTCGGCGCTGATCGCGGCCGTCACCAGCTTGCTGCCGAACTTCGAGCGGAGTGCCTTGGCCAGGTTGGTGAACGCTTCGCGGCCGCTGGTGTCGCAGGTCAGGCCGCAGGCGTTCGGGTACTCCCAGTCGATGTCGATGCCGTCGAAGACATCGGCCCAGCGCTTGTCCTGGACGAGGTCCAGACAGGACTGCGCGAAGGCGTTCGGGTTCTTGGCGGCCTGGGCGAAGCCGCCGGACCAGGTCCAGCCGCCGAAGGACCAGATCACCTTGAGGTTCGGGTGCAGCTTCTTGAGCTTGCGCAGCTGGTTGAAGTTGCCGCGCAGCGCGCCCGCGTCCCAGGTGTCGGCCTTGCCGTCGACGCTCTGGTCCGCGGTGTAGGCCTTGTCGTAGTCCGCGTACGCGTCGCCGATGGTGCACTTGCCGCCCTGGACGTTGCCGAAGGCGTAGTTGATGTGGGTCAGCTTGTCGGCGGAGCCGGACGTCTGGATGTTCTTGACGTGGTAATTGCGGTCGTAGACGCCCCAGTTGGTGAAGTAGCCGACCACCTTGTTGCCGGCGGCCTGAGTGCCGGCCGGCTGGGCGGCGGCCGGTGCGGCCGCGGGGGCGGCGGCGCTGCCGGCGGGGTCGGCGGCGGCCGTGCCGGCGAACAGGGTGCCGGCCAGGGCGGCCGTACACAGCGCGGTGGTGGCGGCGATCAGCCGGCGCGGCGATCGCGTACGGAGGGGTCTGGGCATGTCGTCTCCTCGGAGGGGGGTCGAGGGCGGTGCGGGACGGACACGCGTTCCGAATTGGCATGGACGCGTTGAGTGTTGCGGGGAGAACGTAGAAGGACTAGACCAGTGTGGTCAATGGTTTGGACCAATTTCGCGGTGTGTACAGGTTCTGTTGGTTGTGGGGTGTCGGGGGTGGGCGGGGGGCGGTACGGGCGTGCCGGCTCGGTGAGGGGCTGGTGGGAGGCCGTACGAGGGGGGCGTGCGGTTTCGGGTGGCGGTGCGGCGGTCGGCGTACCGTTCGTACGGGGCGGTGTGCGCGATCGGGCACGGAAGCGAGCGGTTCCGGCGCCGGTGAAGTCCCCGGCAACCCGGACAAGATCTCGATCAACCAGTGACGTGAAGCCGTCGATCGGGCATACTCACAGCGCCACAGCTGCAGGTCACCGCCCTCCGCGATCCGGTGGGAGATCATCTGCCGAGCACTGTGTGAACAACCGGCGGCGCCGCCACACCCTCGCGGGCGCCGTCGCAGCGCCCGACAGGGAGGAGAGCGCCGCCATGACCGAGTACGGCCCCCGGCCGGTGGACCGCAGGCTGCCCACAGAGGAGGCCCGCGACCTGCTGATCTTGGTGCGGGACCTCCTCGAGCGCGAGATCGAGCCGGTCGCGGCCGAGCAGGAGGAGGCGGGACGGTTCCCCCGGGAGACCTTCGCCCTGCTCTCCGAGTCCGGGCTGCTCTCCCTCCCGTACGCGGAGGAGTTCGGCGGCGGGGACCAGCCCTACGAGGTCTACCTCCAGGTCCTGGAGGAGCTGGCCGCGGCGCGGCTGACCGTGGGCCTCGGCGTCAGCGTGCACACCCTCGCCTGCCACGCGCTCGCCGAGTTCGGTACGAAGGAGCAGCGCGCCGCCCACCTGCCCGCCATGCTCGGCGGCGGCCTCCTCGGGGCCTACTGCCTCTCCGAACCCTCGTCCGGCTCCGACGCCGCCTCCCTGACCACCCGGGCGACCCGCGACGGGGACGTCTGGACCCTGGAGGGCACCAAGGCGTGGATCACCCACGGCGGCATCGCCGACTTCTACACCGTGCTGGCGCGCACCGGCGGCAAGGGCGCCCACGGCATCACGGCCTTCCTGGTGCCCGGCGACGCGGAAGGGCTGAGCGCCGCCGCGCCCGAGCGCAAGATGGGCATGAAGGGCTCGCCCACGGCCCAGCTGCACTTCGACGGCGTACGGATCCCCGACGCGCGCCGCATCGGGGATGTGGGCCAGGGCTTCGCCGTCGCCCTGTCCGCCCTGGACTCCGGCCGCCTCGGCATCGCCGCCTGCGCGATCGGCGTCGCCCAGGCCGCCCTGGACGAGGCGCTGGAGTACAGCGCCTCCCGTCAGCAGTTCGGCCGCCCGATCGCCGACTTCCAGGGCCTGCGCTTCATGCTCGCCGACATGGCCACCCAGATCGAGGCCGGCCGTGCCCTCTATCTGTCCGCCGCCCGCCTCAAGGACGCCGGACTGCCGTTCTCCAAGGAAGCGGCGATGGCCAAGCTGTTCTGCACCGATGCCGCGATGCGGGTCACGACGGACGCCGTCCAGCTCCTCGGCGGGTACGGCTACACGCTCGACTTCCCGGCCGAGCGCTATATGCGCGAGGCCAAGGTGCTCCAGATCGTCGAGGGCACCAATCAGATCCAGCGCATGGTTGTCGCACGGCACCTGGCGGGGCCAGAGTCCCGCTGAGCGGCGGGGGAGGGGAGGGAGAGGCCGTTTTCGGGGGCGGTAGGTGGTAGATGGTGGGCGGGCTGGGAGCTGTCTGCCGCTGTCAGGTTCGGTCCGGTGAGGTGTCCCGGTGAGGGATGATCGACGCGTCCGCCGCCTCGTCGTGGGTGAGGTCGTCTGGCACTGGGCCGTCCGGCAGCGGATGAGGCCCGTTTACGCCGATTGCCGCGTCACGCTCTCCTTCTTCACCGGCGGATCGAGGGGGGAAGCCAAGCGCCGCTTGTCCTTGGTCTTCGCCCCGCACCCGACCGGAGCGACCGGAGTGGTCTCGTGCGGGTACTTCGGGTCGGGTACCGTCGTGCGTCTTCCGGACCGCTGTCACCTCAATCTCCACGAGCCGGGGACGGCTCGTCGGTTCCTGGAGGCCGCCGCACCCCTCCTGGAGCTGCGGCCCTCGGAACAGAGCCTGGAAGTGGACGGCTGGGCCTACTTCGCCGAGGCCGCGGACAGCCGTCCGTGAACACCTCGCCCGCCGGATCCGGACGGCACCCCGAGGCGACCGTCCTTATCGTCGGCGCCGTCCGGCGGTGACCTCACCCGCCCCGCGGGAACCTCACCCGCCCGCCGCCCCCGGTCCCATCTCCTTCATGCCCGTCGCCGTGCCGATCGCCACCACCAGTTCCGGCAGCTCGCGCAGCATCCGGCGGGCTACGGAGATCGCCACGGCGGAGGATGCCTCCAGCAGCAGACCCTGCTCGGCGAGGCGGCGTTGTTCGGCCACGAACTCCTTTTCCGCCACTGCTACGGCCGTGCCGCCGGATCGCCACAGTGCGTCCAAACCCTGCCAGCACGGGCGTTCCTCGCCGAGGGAGAAGGCGGCGGTGCGGTGGCTCTCCACGCGGGTGCGTTCCTGGGCCGCGCGGTCGGCGTGGCGCAGGGCGGCGGTGAAGGGTGCCGCGCCGGCGGGTTCGGCGGCCACCATGCGCGGGGCCGCGGACACCAGGCCGGCCGCGGCCAGTTCGCGGAAGCCGCGTTCGATCCCGGAGAGCAGGTCGGCCCGGCTCGTCGGGACGACCACCGCCCCGATCCGCCGCCCGGCGAAGTCGCGCGCCAGCTCGTACGCCACCGACTTGTACCCCTCGTCGGCGTACGGATTGCCGCCGGGGGAGGGCGCGGAGAAGCTGGTGAGCGGGTACCAGCCGTGCTCCTCGACGGCCCGTGCCATCGCGGCGTTACGGGCCTTGAAGCCGCCCTCGCACCGCACCTGTTCGGCGCCGAGCAGGTCGATCTGCGCGGCCAGGGCGGGCGGCATGCCCCAGTCGGTGAAGACCACGCACCGCAGCCCGGCCCGGCCCGCGTAGGCGGCCGCCGCCGCGCCCGCGTTGCCGGAGGACGCGGCGACCACCGTGTCGGCGCCGGTCTCCAGCGCGGCGGCCACGCCCACGGCCATGGCCCGGTCCTTGTGGGAGCCGGTCGGGTTGCCGCCCTCGTACTTGACCCACAACTCGCTGCCGCACTCCGGCGCGTGTCCGTCGCCGAGCGCGGCCGGGTCGGTGCGCAGCCGTATGTTGGGGGTGTCGCCCTCGCCGAGGGTCACCGGCGGGCCGCTGACCGGCAGGGTCTCCGGCCAGCCCCATGGGCCGCCCGGGTACGAGGACAGTTCCAGGCCCTCCAGGTCGGCCAGCGGCGGCATCGCGTTGACCCCGATGTCCTCCGCGGCGCACCGGGGACAGCCGGTGAACCCTCTCACCTCCAGGCCGCAGCGCAGACAGTGCAGGCTGCTCGGGCCCTGCGCGGAGCTGGCCGTCGTCATGGTGTCCCCCTCGTTCCGTCGCCGTTTCGTCGCCGGTGTCCGCGATGGCCTTCGGCCCCACTGTACGGTGGCGGGTTCGCCGTACAGCACAGCCGGGGCTTCGTGTCCGTGGCCGCTGGTGGGTGGGGTGGGTGGCGGGCGGGCGTTGTCTTGGCGTGGTGGGTTCCCTGCTTCGGGGCGGGTACGGCTCTGGTCCCGGCCCGTGTTCCTGACGTACCGTCAATTCCTTTCGCGGAAACGGTCGCCGTGGCGGGCGGAGTCGCCCGCCCTGTGGCCGCCGGCCCGCGCCCGCTCGCGCGTCCTGGAGGTGTTTCGTGACCGACCGCCCGATCGCGCTCGACGAATACCCGATCCACCAGGTGCCGCTGTCCATGCGGCACGTCGCCACCGGCGACCGCAACGCGTACGACCGCTGCATCTTCCACGTCCTGGACCACACCGGCCGCGCCCTGCTCGTCGCCGGCCTCGGTGTCTACCCCAACACCGGTGTCATCGACGCCTACGCCACCCTCCGGCTCGGCGACCGCCTGCACGCCGTGCGCGCCTCCGACGCGCTCACCGACGACCGCCTCGCCCTCGCCGTCGGACCGTTGACGATCACCGTCGACCAGCCACTCGCACGGCTTCGGCTGCACTGCGCCGCCGACCCGGCCGATCCCGACGGTCTTTCCTATGACCTTGAATGGCGTGCGGACTTTCCGGCTGTCTGGGAGCCGCACCATACGCAGTACCGCGGCGGGCGGCTCGTCCTGGAGGGCCGCCGGTTCGTCCAGGCGGGGAGCTGTACCGGCACCATCCGCGCCGCCGGCGAGGAGCTGGCCGTCACGGCGGGGGAGTGGACCGGCACCCGTGACCGCAGCTGGGGCGTGCGGCCCATCCCCGGCGAGGAGGGCGGCCGTGCGGCCGAGGAGGCGCGGCCGGAAGGCTTCCACTGGATCTGGTGCCCGGTCCGCTTCGACGACCACTTCGTGATGGTCATCGTCCAGGAGGACGCCGACGGACACCGTACGCTCAACGAGGCCCTGCTCGTCCGCAACGGCAGCCCTGACGTCCAACTCGGCTGGCCGTACGCCGACATCACCTACCGGCCGGGCACCCGGCAGCCCGAAAGGGCCGTTCTCCACCTGACCGACCCGGCCCGCAAGCCGCTCGAACTCGCCGCCGACCTCCTCACCTCCTCGCCCCTGGCCGTCGGCGCGGGCTATCCGCCCGCCGACGACTGGCAGCACGGCACCTGGCGCGGGCGCGGCTGGACCGACCGCCGCACCTACGACCTCGGCGACCCTGCCGTCCATCCTCTGGCGGCTTACGGCGTCACCGACCACGCGGCCCGCTTCTCGCTCGGCGGCCGCACCGGGTACGGGATCTTCGAGCACGGCAGCTTCGGCCGCCACGACCCCAGCGGCTTCACCGGCTACGCCGATCGCGCACCGGCCGGTGCGCGGGCCGCCCGGCCTGCCGAGGACCGGTCATGAGCGGCGTGCCCCGGCCCCGGACCACCACCCGCGACCCCGGCGAACTGACCCGGCGCCTGTCCACCTGGCTGGCAGCTCGTCTGCCCGGAGCCCAGGCGGTCGCCGCGACCGTCCCCGCCTCCAACGGCATGTCCAGCGAAACTTTGCTCTTCGACATCGACCACCCCCGTCCGCCTGCCCGCTCCTGCGCGCTGCGCCTCGCCGCCGACCCCGCCGCTTACACGGTATTCCCCACCTATGACATGGCCCGCCAGTACCGCACGATGCGCCTGGTGGCCGAGCACACCGACGTGCCCGTGCCGCGCACCCTGTGGCTGGAGGAGGATCCGGCGCCGCTCGGTGCGCCGTTCTTCGTGATGGAGCGCGCCGAGGGCCGCGTACCGCCGGACGTCATGCCCTATACGTACGAGGGGAATTGGCTGCACGCCGCCACCGACGCGGAGCGCGCTGACCTGGAGGCGTCCACGGTCTCCGTTCTCGCCCGTCTTCACGACCAGGTGCCCGCCGAGGAGACGGAGTTCCTGGCCCTGCCCGGCAGTGGCAGCGCGCTGCGGCGGCATGTGGCGGCCCAACGGGCCTACTACGCGTGGGTCGTCGAAGGACGAGAGCCGTCCCCGCTGATCGAGCGCGGCTTCGCCTGGCTCGCCGGTCACTGGCCGCCGGAGGAAGCGGAAGCCGATGAGACCGTGCTGACCTGGGGCGATGCCCGGATCGGCAATATCGTCTACGACGGCTTCACGCCTGCCGCCGTACTGGACTGGGAAATGGCCGCGCCCGGCCCGCGCGAACTCGACCTCGGCTGGATGATCTACCTCCACCGGTTCTTCCAGGACCTGGCGGAGAGCGGCGGCCAGTGCGGTCTGCCCGGTCTGCTGCGCCGCGACCGCGTCGAGGAACGCTATGCCGGGCTCACCGGCCACACCCCGCGCGCCATGGACTTCCACACCCTCTACGCGGCCCTGCGGCACGCCATCGTCATGCTGCGCGTGGCGTACCGGCAGGTCCACTTCGGGGAGGTGCCCGTACCGGCTGACCCGGACGGGCTGATCATGCACCGGGCAGCGCTGGAGGCGATGATCGAGGGCCGCTACTCGTGGGGGCCGGACACGGCCCCGGCGGCGCTCCGGGAGCACTGCGGAGATGACGCGGGAGCGGCTGCCCGCTTCCGCCGGACGGACGCGGGCCTCAGGGCCGGCGCATCCGCGGCACGCGCGTCGGCCGTGTACCCGGCCCGCCCACGTGCGAGAACGGCTGCCGGCGCCAGTCCAGGCCCTCCGGCAGGGTCAGCAGTACGCCGGCGTCCTGCTCCTGGGCCTCCAGCGAGTCGTCCGCTGAGGGGGCGTCGGCCAGCGGCCGTCCCGAGCCCTCGCACACCGTCAGGCAGAAGGGATCCCACGGCGTCGGGCACAGCGCGTGCTCGGGCAGGGTGTCCTCGTCCGCCAGCATGGCGATCGGCTGGGCGCAGTCCGGGCACGCCACCCGGAAGATCTCCAAGGTCTCGAAGGAGTCGTACGGATCGTCCTCGCCGGCGAAGCCGGGACTGTCGCCCTCCTGGGCGTCGAGGCTGAGCGGCGCGGATTCGGTCTTCAGACGTCGCATGATGGTTCCCCCTCGGGTGGGCCGCGCGGGCCGCCGGCTTCCTGTGACGGGCGGCTCCGGCCAACACGAGCAATTCCCCTCATGCCTCGCGCATAATCGCCGAGCCCCACGGGATACGGGGTCACGGGTGTGGCATTGGTCACACGATGGGCGCGGACGGGTCCACGATCCGGCGTACGGTGCGCACACGCGCCCGGGCACAGTAGGTTGATCGTGTGGAGGAGCTGGACCGACAAATCGTGGATCTGCTCGTCAAGGACGGGCGGATGAGCTACACCGACCTGGGCAAGGCCACCGGCCTGTCCACTTCGGCGGTGCACCAGCGGGTGCGCCGTCTGGAGCAGCGCGGTGTCATTCGCGGCTATGCCGCCATCGTGGACCCGGAGGCGGTGGGGCTGCCGCTGACCGCGTTCATCTCGGTGAAACCCTTCGACCCCAGCGCCCCGGACGACATCGCCGACCGGCTCGCCGAGGTGCCCGAGCTGGAGGCGTGCCACAGCGTCGCGGGCGACGAGAACTACATCCTCAAGGTGCGGGTGGCCACGCCTCTGGAGCTGGAGCACCTGCTGACCCGTATCCGCACCCTGGCCGGGGTCTCCACGCGGACCACGGTCGTGCTGTCCACGCCGTACGAGGCCCGGCCGCCGCGCATCTGACGCGTACCGGGTGGGCCTGCCGGGCGGGCGTCAAGATCCCGACCCCGCGCGCGGGCCCGCCGTCCGCAGGGGCCAAACTGTCCGCTATGAGTGAGCGCACCCCCGATCCGGCCCGGCCCCGTACCGTCCTGCTGCGCGGCGGGGAGGTCCACAGTCCCGCCGACCCCTTCGCCACCGCCATGGTGGTCGAGGGCGACAGTATCGCCTGGGTGGGCGAGGAGGGCGCGGCCGACTCCTTCGCCGACGGCGTGGACGAGATCGTCCACCTCGACGGCGCACTCGTCACCCCGGCGTTCACGGACGCACATGTGCACACGACGGCCACCGGCCTCGCGCTCACCGGCCTGGACCTGTCCGGGGCCGGCACGCTCACCGACGCGCTGGCCCGGGTACGGGAGCACGCCGCGGCCCGCCCGGCCGACCGGATCCTCCTGGGGCACGGCTGGGACGCCACCGCCTGGCCCGAGGGCCGCCCGCCGTCCCGCGCCGAGCTGGACGCGGCCACCGGCGGCCGCCCGCTCTACCTGACCCGGGTCGACGTGCACTCCGCGGTCGTCACCACGGCCCTCCTCGACCTCGTACCCGGCGTCCGCGGCCTGCCCGGCTTCCACGCCGAGCAGCCGCTGACCGGCGACGCCCACCACGCCGTACGGGCCGCCGCGTACGCCACCGTCACCCCCGCCCAGCGCGACGCCGCCCAGGCCGCGGCCCTCGCGCACGCCGCCTCCCGGGGCATCGGCACCCTCCACGAGTGCGCGGGGCCCGACATCTCCAGTGAGGACGATTTCGTCGCCCTGCTGGCCCGCGCCGCCCGTGAAGCCGGCCCGCGCGTCGTCGGCTACTGGGCGGAAACCGTCACGAGCGCAAAGGATGCCGACCGGGTACGCGCCCTCGGCGCGATCGGTGCCGCCGGTGACCTCTTCGCCGACGGCTCCCTCGGTTCACACACCGCGCACCTGCACGCCCCGTACGCCGACGCCGACCACACCGGCACCGCCCACTTGGACGCCGTCGCCGTCGCCGCACACGTCGCGGCCTGCACCGAGGCCGGACTCCAGGCCGGGTTCCACGCCATCGGGGACGCCGCGCTGACCGCCGTCACCGACGGCGTACGGGCCGCCGCCGACCGGGTCGGCCTGGGCCGCGTCCGAGCCGCCCGGCACCGCGTCGAGCACGCCGAGATGCTCACCGAGGCCACGGTCGCCGCGTTCGCCGAATTCGCCCTGACCGCCTCCGTACAGCCCGCCTTCGACGCGGCCTGGGGCGGCGAGGACGGCATGTACGCCGCCCGGCTGGGCATCGAGCGCGCCCGCACCCTCAACCCGTACGCCGCCCTGCTGCGCGCCGGCGTCCCGCTCGCCCTCGGCTCCGACAGCCCCGTCACCCCGCTGGACCCGTGGGGCACCGTGCGGGCCGCGGTCTTCCACCGCACCCCCGGGCACGGCATCTCCGCCCGCGCTGCCTTCACCGCGCACACCCGCGGCGGCTGGCGCGCGATCGGCCGCGACGACGCGGGCATCCTGGTGCCCGGCGCGCCCGCCGATTACGCGGTCTGGCGGACCGGCGACCTCGTCGTGCAGGCTCCTGACGAGCGGGTCGAGCGCTGGTCCACCGACCCCCGCTCCGGCACCCCGGGACTGCCCGACCTGACCCCCGGCCGGGACCTGCCCGTATGCCTGCGGACGGTGGTCGGCGGACGCGCCGTGTACGGGCGGCCGAACGAGTGACTTCACGCGGGCGCGTACCCCCGCGGTACGCGCCCTGGGCGCCTGCCCCGCTTGGGAGAGCGGGCGCCTGCCTGGGGCGACGCGAAAACCACGCGGTCCGGGCAACTGTTGACAGCAGACGGTCGGCGGCCGGTAGGTTCGGCCGAGTCCACCACAGGACGTCCGACCGGGAGACCTCCGCGCAGTCGTCGAACGCAGCTGGGCCATGGGACGGTGAGCCGCACCGGCACACCGCCACTGGGAGCCAGGTCCAGCATCTGCGGCACGGGGACGACGGAAAGGTTTCGGCTGGATGGGGGTCCCTCCCCGCTCGTCAAGAGCGAGGGGGAAGGTGCGACCCGGGTGGGGCCCGGTTGCTCAGTAGACAACGGCTTTCGGTCGACCCGCAGCCAGCGGGTCCCAGGTCGGCCCGAAGGGTGCCGGGCCCCGATCCGCACCGCGCGGCGGTGCCGTTCCGCCCCGCCGTGCCACGGGCGGCGCACGTTATACCTTCCGCGACCCCCGGTCCGCAATCGCACAAGCCCGATGTACGGTCTGCACACCACCGCACGACCTGCAAGGAAGGCCGCGACCGTGCCATCGGGCTCCGACACCACACCACCAGCCGTTCCCGGGCGCGGTCGCCGGTTCGCGGCGCTGGTCCGCCGCGAGGCACCGCGTACGGGAATCGCCGTCCTGAGCGGCATCGCGCTCGCGCTGGCCTTCCCGCCGTACGACCTGTGGCCGCTGTCCCTCGTCGGTGTCGCGGCCCTCGGTCTGCTCACCCGCGGCCGGACGGCCCGTCAGGGCGCCTGGACGGGTTTCGCCTTCGGGCTGCCGTTCTTCTTCCTGCTGCTGAAGTGGCTCCATGTCGTCGGCTGGGACGCGGTGTTCGGGCTGGCCCTCGTACAGGCCCTGTACATGGCCCTGCTCGGGGCCGGGCTCGCCGTCACCTCCCGCGTCAAGTACGCGCCGGTGTGGGCCGCCTGTCTGTGGGCCACCGAGGAGTGGGCCCGCGACCGCGTGCCCTTCGGCGGCTTCCCGTGGGGACGGCTCGCCTTCGCCAACACCGGCTCGCTCTTCACCCCGCTCGCGGCCCTGGGCGGCGCGCCGCTGGTGACCTTCGCGGTCGCCCTCAGCGGCGCCCTGCTGGCCGCGGCGGCCGTCGTCCTGTGGCGGCTGCGCCGCGGGCCGGGCAGGTCGGTACGGGCGGTCCTGCCCGCCGTGGAGGCCGTCGGCCTGGCCGCCGCGGTCACGGTGTCCGGGCTCCTCGTACCGGTGCACACCGACGCGGACGATCATGTGAACATCGCCATCGTCCAGGGCAACGTGCAGCGGCCCGGCATGGACTTCCTCGGCCGCCCGATGCAGATCCTGGACAACCACGCCACGGCCACGGAGAAGCTGGCCGCCGACGTGAAGGCGGGCCGGGCGAAGAAGCCGGACCTGGTGATCTGGCCGGAGAACGCCTCCGACCTGGACCCGTTCCGCTATCCGCAGGCGTACGACCGTATCGACGAGGCGGTCAAGGCGATCGGTGTGCCGGTCCTCGTCGGCGCCCTCGTCAACCACCCGGACAAACCGGGCTATGTCTTCAACCAGGGCATCGTCTGGGACCCGAAGAAGGGCCCCGGCGCCTCGTACACCAAGCAGCACCCGGTGCCGTTCGGCGAGTACGTGCCGTTCCGGGAGCAGCTCAGCAAGATCATCACACGGTTCCAGCGGGTGCCGCGCGACTTCTACCCCGGTGACCACACCGGCGTGCTCGACGTCGGGCCCGCCCGGCTCGGCGACGTCATCTGCTTCGAGGTCGCCTACGACGAGATCGTCCACGACACCGTGAACGCGGGCGCCCGCGCCCTCGTCGTGCAGACCAACAACGCCACCTACGGCCGCACCGGGCAGCCCGAGCAGCAGCTGGCCATGTCCAAGCTGCGCGCCGTGGAACACGGCCGTGCCGTCGTCACGGCGGCCACCAGTGGGATCAGCGCGGTGGTGGCCCCGGACGGTACGGTCACCCACGAGATCCCGGAGTTCACCCAAGGGGTGCTGCAGGCGAGCCTGCCTCTGCGTGACGAAAAGACCGTGGCCGACCGCGTCGGTGCCATTCCCGAGTGGGCGCTCGCTATCGTGGGACTTCTGTCCTGCGTGGCCGCGACAGTCATCGGCCGGCGCGGGCGTACGAAGGACGAGAAGGGGCAGCAGTGACAGACGGTCAGCGGAAGTACGGTCCGCTCGGGACCACCTTGGTGATCATTCCGACCTATAACGAGGCGGAGAACATCAAGCCGATCGTCTCGCGGGTACGGACCTCCGTGCCCGAGGCACACATCCTCGTCGCGGACGACAACAGCCCGGACGGCACGGGCAAGGTCGCCGACGAGCTGGCGGCGGTGGACGACCACGTCCGGGTGCTGCACCGCAAGGGCAAGGAAGGGCTCGGCGCCGCCTATCTGGCGGGCTTCGAGTGGGGCATCGAGCACGGCTTCGGCGTCCTGGTGGAGATGGACGCGGACGGCTCGCACCGCCCCGAGGAACTGCCCCGGCTGCTCACCGCCCTCAAGGGTGCCGACCTCGTGCTCGGCTCCCGCTGGGTGCCCGGCGGCCGGGTGGTGAACTGGCCCAAGCACCGCGAGTACCTCTCCCGTGGCGGCAGCACGTACTGCCGGGCCATGCTGGACGTGCCGTTGCGCGACGTCACCGGCGGCTACCGGGCCTTCCGCAAGGAGACCCTGGAGGGGCTGGGCCTGGACGAGGTCTCCTCGCAGGGCTACTGCTTCCAGGTCGACCTGGCCCGCCGTGCCGTCGAGAGCGGCTTCCACGTCGTCGAGGTCCCCATCACCTTCGTCGAGCGCGAGCGCGGCGACAGCAAGATGAGCAAGGACATCGTCGTGGAGGCCCTGTGGCGGGTCACCGGCTGGGGTGTCGGGTCCCGGGTCAACAAGCTGCGCGGGCGCTGAGCGGACCGGCCGCCGGGGCCGGGTGCGGGATCTGAGCGTTCGCGGGAGCAACGCTAGGCCGGTCGGGCGGAGTCTTCCCGGCCCGGCCGGTCCTCGTCGCAAGGTCGGCGTTTTGCGGTCGCATGATCGGGAAACTCGCGCCATATGGTGCAAATCGGCTACACGATGATGACTGAGCAAGCCGGCCCGCGTGATCTCGTCGACCACGTCGTCCGGGCCGAGGAAACCGGCTTCGACTTCTCGGTGACCTCCGACCACTACGCGCCCTGGCTGGAGTCCCAGGGGCACGCTCCGTACGCCTGGAGCGTCCTGGGCGCCGCGGCGCAGGCCACCTCCCGCATCCCGCTGATGACGTACGTGACCTGCCCGACGGTGCGCTACCACCCGGCGGTCGTCGCGCAGAAGGCCGCGACCATGCAGCTGCTCTCCGGCGGCCGCTTCCGGCTGGGCGTGGGCTCGGGCGAGAACCTCAACGAACACGTCGTGGGACACGGCTGGCCGGGCAAGACCACCCGGCACGAGATGTTCACCGAGGCCCTGGAGATCATCCGGGCGCTCTTCGAAGGCGGCACCGTCAGCTACCACGGCAACCACTTCGACGTGGACTCCGCCAAGCTGTGGGACCTGCCCGACGAGGCCCCGCCCATCGGCGTGGCCGTCTCGGGGGAGCGGTCCTGCGAGATCGCCGGCCGCCTCGGCGACCTGGTCATCGCGACCGAGCCCAAGGGCGACCTGATCAGCTCCTTCGAGAAGCACGGCGGCAAGGGCAAGCCGCGGGTCGGCCAGCTGCCCATCTGCTACGACCCAGACCGGGACGCCGCCGTGAAGCGCGCCCATGACCAGTTCCGCTGGTTCGCCGGCGGCTGGAAGGTCAACTCCGAGCTGCCGGACCCGGCCGGATTCGCCGGGGCCACCCAGTTCGTACGGCCGGAGGACGTGGCGGAGACGATCCCCTGCGGCGACAACGTGGACGACTTCGTCGAGGCGGTGCGCCCGTACGCGGAAGCCGGCTTCACGGAGGTCGCCGTGGTCCAGGTCGGCGGCGACCACCAGCGCGAGTTCTTCGACTGGGCCGGGAAGAAGCTGCTGCCCGCGCTGCGGGAGCTGTGAGCATGCCGGGAGCCCCGCGGAACCGGTGACCGCGGGGCTCCCGGGCGGCACGGGAGGGGGCGTGCCACCCGGCGCACGGACCCGCCGCATCAGTCGGCGGGCTCGTCCGGGGTCGGATCGTCGGCCTGCGCGTCGCGGTCGTGCGGCGCGCCACGGCGGCCCGTGCCGGAGACGTCGGTGTCGGGCACGTCCGTGTGCTCCGAGCGGTCGTCCCCGTCGTCCGGGCTGCGGCCCTCCCACGGGTCCGGCGCGCCCTCCGGGTCCGCCTGCTGGTCCGGCAGGTCCCGGGGGATGGCGCTGCCGCCCTGCTCCGGTGTCTCGCTGCGCTTGTCCATCGCGTGGCCTCCTTGTGAGAGGGACGGGGAAGGGTGTCCGGTACGGGTGCCCGACGGGCGCGGCCACATGCGTCCCGGGGCGATCGGGACCGTACGGAGGGGCAGAGGCACGCATCCGTACGGGCCCGCCAGGAGTACGAGCGGGAGGAGACGGAGATGGCAGCGGTGGCACGGACGGACCTGGTCATGGTGCTGGACTGCGCCGACCGGGCGGTGCTGGCGGAGTTCTGGAGCGAGGTCCTCGGATACCGGATCACGCGCACCACACCGCCGTACACGGCCCTGACGGACCCGGAGGGACGCGGCCCGGAACTGCTGCTCCAGCAGGTACCGGAACCCAAGCAGGGCAAGAACCGGATGCACCTCGATCTGCGGGTGCCCGCCATGGAGCCCGGACTCAGCCGGGTGGTGGGCCTCGGCGCGCGCGTCCTGCGCGGCCCGTTCGACGACGCGGGCTGTCCGACCACGGTGCTCGCCGACCCCGAGGGCAACGAATTCTGCTTGATCGTCTTCACCGGCGCGTAAGGCGCCGTGAGGCGACCCGCGGGCGGGCGCGGAGGCCGGGGCCAGGCACACTTGAACCATGACGTTCGCAGCCACGCCGCCGCCCAGCTCCCGCCCGCCCAAGCGCTCGCGCGCCCGCCGGTTCATCCCCTTGGGCATCGCCGCCTGGCTGGTCCTGGAGATCTGGCTGCTGACCCTGGTCGCCGACGCCGCGGGCGGCCTGACGGTGCTTCTGCTGCTCCTCGCGGGCGTGGTCGCCGGCGGTTACGTGATCAAGCGGGCCGGCCGGCGGGCCTGGAAGAACCTCACCAAGGCCATGCAGGCGGGCGGGGACCCCGAGACCTCCCCGAAGCCGGGGGAGCGGACGTCGTCGGGCAGCGGGAACACACTGCCCATGCTCGGTGGGCTGCTGCTGATGTTCCCCGGCCTGGCCTCCGACGTCGCCGGGCTGCTCTGCCTCTTCCCGCCCACCCGCAAACTGCTCCACCGCCGCGCTGAGCGCCTCCTGTCCCGCCAGGCACGCTATACGCCGGGATCGCTCGGAGACGCCTTCCAGCAGGCCCGTATGCATCAGCCGGACGGCAAGGTCGTGCAGGGTGAGGTCGTACGGGAGGACGAGGGGCCCGCACCGCGTCGTGAGGACCCGCCGCTGACGCGCTGAGCGCCGCGCTGCCGTACCTCGTAACTGAAGGTAGGACAGGGCGGATTGGCCGAGTCGGCGCACGCCCGGTGTGCGAGCCGTGACGCCTGGTAGCGGTGAGGGGGTGAGGGTGTCTGCGGAACCCAAAAAAAGCCCCGGCCAGTCGGGGGTACTGGCCGGGGCTGTCCATGGGTGCGGGTACCGGTGGCGGTCGCCTCTCGGCGAAAGGCTCCGTGGGGCTTCAGCCGAACGATCGTCCCCACGGGCGAATGGTGAGGCCCGGGGACACTGTCCCACCGGCACCCGCACCCGTTACAGCGTGTGGGCCCCGCGGATGATTCCGCAGGTGGAGGGTGACCTGACGCACACCGAGGGCCTGTGGACGGGCGTGCGCGGGTACGGAAACGGGCCGGGGCCACTGCGTGGTGCAGTGGCCCCGGCCCGTTCGCGCGTCCGTTCGTCAGGCGGACTTGCGATTGTTGTTGTTGTCGCGCGGATGCACGGCAATGTTCATGGTGCCGGAGCGCAGGACGGCCAGCCTTTCGGCCAGCACCTCCTCCAGCTCCTCGCGGGTGCGCCGCTCCATGAGCATGTCCCAGTGCGTACGCGCGGGCTTGCCCTTCTTTTCCTCGGGGCCATCGCCATCCACCAGGAGGGCTTGTGCACCACATACCTTGCACTCCCACTCGGATGGAATCTCGGCCTCTACCGAGAACGGCATCTCGAATCGATGTCCGTTCTGGCATGCGTACTCCACCGCCTGGCGCGGGGCCAGGTCGATGCCGCGGTCGGTCTCGTAGCTGGTCACCACAAGTCGCGTGCCGCGAAGAGCTCGCTCACTCATGAATCGTGCCTCCCGGGCTTGTCGCCCACAGGACAGGTGTCGCTGTCGTCGTCATCCGGTCAACGTCCGGTCGGCGGTGAAGATTCCCGTCACCGGGAGATGTGCCCACCCGTCGCCCACCACCGCCTGATGGAGGCGCTGCGCGCCGCTGCCTTCCTTCGTGCCGCCCCTTGTTGTACCCACCAATGCCCGGTTTGTCACATCTGGCAGCAGATGTCACCCAGCGCTTTCTACAGTTCAGCGCGCAGTAACGGTCCGCCTGGTGAGCCAAAGGCGTACACTACCGGCCCGCGGCCCCCATGCCGAAATCAGGGTCCCCCTCGGCGCGACCACCGCACTCCGGTAACGGCTCGTCAGGACGGGGCGAGCCGCCCCTCCCAGGCTGCGGACATCATGCCGCGGGCCACGCTTCCCGGGCGGTCAGCACCTTTCGCAGGGCGCCGATGTCATCGGTCATGATCCCGTCCACCCCGAGATCCAGCAGGTCCGCCATCCGCCGCGGATCATTCACGGTCCACACATGCACCTGCAAACGCCACGCGTGCGCGGCCCGGATCAGCAGCGGATCCACCACGCGGATGCCGGACTGCCGCTCCGGCACCTGTACGCACACCGCGTTGCGCCGGACCGCCGCCCCCAGCAGCCGGTCCAGGGGTACGTTCCGGCCGTACGAGCGCATCCGCAGCCCCAGCACGCCACGCGTCCCGAGCGAGGTCGCCATGCGCGGCCCGGCCAGCCGCTGGGCCCGCGCGACCCGGGCCTCCGAGAACGACCCGACACACACCCGGTCCCAGGCGTCCGTACGGCGCAGCAGGTCCAGCAGCGGCCGCAGCGCCGCCTCCGCCTTGATGTCGACGTTCCAGCGGGCCTGCGGGAACTCCTCCAGCAGCTCTTCGAAGAGCGACAGCGGCTCCCGGCCCGCCACCCGCGCCCGGCGGACGGCCCGCCAGGGAAGCCGGCCGATCGCGCCGCCCATGTCGGTGACCCGGTCCAGCGTCGCGTCGTGGAAGGCCACGAGCCGGCCGTCCGACGTGGCGTGCACATCGGTCTCCAGGTAGCGGTAGCCGAGGGCCACCGCGCGCCGGAAGGCGGCGGCGGTGTTCTCCAGCCCGTCCGCGGCACCGCCCCGGTGGGCGAAGGCGAGCGGCGCCGGGTGGTCGAGGTAGGGGTGCCGTACGGGGAACCCGCGGGTGGTCAACTGCTGGGAGCGCATTGGCCAGAGGATATACAGGGCGGACGGGCGGCCCGTCGGCAACCGGCCACGGGCGCGGCCGGCCGCCGGAGCCGTGCTGCGTCCGCCGCCCCGTTATGTTCTTCGCGGCTCTGCAATGGGGCTGCTGGCCTCCGGGCCCGGCATGGCTGTTGCCCCCTGTCGAAGGCATGACCTGGGGGGTGG